>JASLEL010000406.1 GCA_030151145.1 Aquirhabdus sp.
GGCAAAAAAGACCAGCAAGTCGCTGGTCTTTTTGTTAAATCGGTCGTATTTAGGTGAGGTGCGGTTTTATTGTGCAGCCACACTGGTCGCACGGAAGCGGTTGGCCCGGCGGAAGGTCCCGAGATCGTTAAAGCGGACGCCCATTTCTTTCATCACCTGATGTGCCGTCGGTGCGGTCCACTGGCGGATGTAGAAGGGTTCTTTAACCACGAAGTGATGGATCGCATGGGTACTGCCGAAGTTAAAGCAGAAGATCTGCATAGGCCACAACCACCAGACGTTCAGCACCTGGCATTGCTGCATCGGGTTACGGTCTTCGACATCGCCATAGTAATGCATGTTGGAGCTGATGAAGTGCAGGCAGAAGGTGCGCAGCAGGCATGGCAGCATGTACACCACGGCAAAGATATCCAGTAAGTGCAGATAGTGGGCAGCGTTCGGGCTCACTGTTACGGGATGATGAGTCGCAGCCATGATCCAGAGTGCAGCGTGAATCACCACCCAGCCATGGAACAGCACATAGTAGATCTGTCCGATCGGCATGTAGGAGGTCAGTTGTTCGATGCGCATACGCAGCATCTCACGTCCATTGGCAGGCTTCTGGGCCTTGAGGTACGCACCGGTGGCGCGTGCCATGGTGATTGGGCGCAGATAGACCGCCAGCATGTTGTCACCGGTCATGAGGAAGCGGCGCAGACCCCATTTTTCACCATTGGTGATACCACGTTCTTCAAGGTCGGACTTGGTGCCGGAGTGTTTGTGGTGATGCAGGTGCAGCTTGCGGCGGACGAACGGGTTGATGGTACTGGCGCGCGCAATCCAGACGGTCATGAGCATCAGGTTGTTGGCCCATGGGGTCTTGCGGAAGTACATTTGGTGGATCAGATCGTGCTCAAGTTCATGCAGGAAGGATGCAAAAAT
The DNA here is from genome assembly GCA_030151145.1 of Aquirhabdus sp. Taxonomy (GTDB): domain Bacteria; phylum Pseudomonadota; class Gammaproteobacteria; order Pseudomonadales; family Moraxellaceae; genus Aquirhabdus. Next base: position 922 of record JASLEL010000406.1, read on the forward strand.
GGCAGTGATCGGCACACACAGCCACCACGGGATCAGACCTGCGATATACAGTCCGCCACTGGTGATCATACCGGCAAGCGAGATCAGCATGATGGTAAGGCCGATGGTGTTTTGATGTTTAAGCCAAGTATGACGTGCGCGCAGGGCATCACCTGCGGCCATGACATGTTTACGGATATATTCTGATTTTTGTGCATCATTCATGGTGGATGGATGATTGTCGGTCATCATAGCTACCTTTATTTAAATGTAATGGATATACAAGTTTGTTGGTCTAGTTCGTCTGAAGTACTTTGGCTTCAGCGCTTGGTGTAGGTATAGAATAGTGGTAACCATGAGAAAAACTGCTATGATCGGATGACATAAAGTGATCATTTTACGACAAACATCAGGCTGATCATGCGCAACACAACACGGACGCCTTTGGTATCGGCTTTTTATGTCAATCTGCTGCTGGAGACGGCGGGCAGGTTTGGCATTGCCGCAGAAACCTTGCTGGTCGATACGGGGCTAGATGCGACGTTGCTGCGCCAGCCAGATCAGCGCATTGACTATCATGCGTTTGATGCCTTAATCCAGCGTGCGATTGAGCTGACCGGTGAGCCTGGACTGGGCTTTCTCATGGGCATGCAGATGAAAGTGTCCAATCATGGACTGCTGGGCTATGCAGCCATGGTGTCCAATACCGTGCGCGAAGCCTTGCATCTGGCACAGCGTTATATCGAAATCCAGACGGCAACCATCAAGCTTGATATGATCGAAGTGGACGGTGAGGCCGTACTGTATTTTGACGAACGTCAGGCTGAGTTTCCTTTAAGTGAGACCATCATTGCCTTTCTGATGATTGGCTTTAGCAAGATGGGTGAGGCATTGACCGGACGGGCTTTTCAGGGTCATGCCGAAGTGACTTTTCCGCGGCCGGATTATTTTGATCGCTTTGAGACCCAGCTCAAAGGCCCGGTATTGTTCGGGCGACCGCGCAATGCGCTGTTTTTTACCTCGCAGGGGCTGGATCTGCCGCTCCTGATGGCAGATCCGGTCGCACAGCGGCTGTCTGAAGAGCAGTGCAAGCGCAATCTGACCGAGATACAGGGCAGTCGCACTTTTGGGCAGTTGATCCGCGATATGATCGTAGACGAAGATCAGCATTTTTCTACACTGGATGAAGTTGCGGCCAAACTGCATATGACAGCGCGAACCCTGCAGCGCTACCTCGCACGCGAATCCCTGTCATTTCATGATCTGGTGGCGGACATGCGACGTCAGAGAGCGCAACAGCTCCTGCAGGAAGGCAAACTCAGCATTCAAGAGATTGCCGATGTGCTGGGCTATGCCGATGCGACCAACTTTACCCGTGCTTTCAAGCAATGGACCCAAGAGTCGCCGCGCGAATATCAGCAACGCATCAAAGCAGTGCGATAAAATTGACATTTGATTTCAGTTACAATGTCTGCCGTAGGAGAGAGACGTTCTACTCTCACCTGAGATTCAGGGCAAGATAAAGGCCCAGTGCCAGCGGACCCAGACCATTAGGGCAATACGATGAGTGAATTTAACAACAGTAATCTGGATGTCCTGTACAGTGCTGCGGATATTGCTGCCCGTGTCAAGGCAATGGGCGAGCAGATCCGTGGGGATTATGCAGGCTCTGCCGGGACACGCGGCCTGGTCCTGATCGGGATCTTAAAAGGTTCATGCCTATTTTTGGCGGACCTGATGCGTGCAATCGATCTGAAATTGTCTATCGATTTCATGGCGGTATCCAGTTATAAGGATGGTACTGTATCTACAGGCGATGTAGAAATCCTCAAAGATCTGACCAATTCGATACGTGGCAAAGATGTCATCATCTGTGAAGATATCGTTGATACCGGACTGACCCTGTTTCGTCTGACCGAGATCCTCGCATCGCGTGGTGCTCATCAGATCCGGATTGCGTCGCTGCTGTCCAAGCCTGCTGCCCGCAAAAAAGACATTCATATTGACTACTGCGGTTTTGAGGTGGCTGATCGTTTTGTGATTGGCTATGGTCTGGATGCCGCCGAGCGCTATCGTAATCTGCCGTTTATTGCCGTGGTGCGTGATCCCTCACAGTTGGATTAAACAGCTGTATTTGAATGCAAGAGAAGATGATGAAAAAAACTCCCCAGCGGGTGTTATGCGTGTGTCTGGGCAATATCTGTCGCTCACCGACCGCAGAGGTGATCTTAAGAACGCATGCGCTGCGCCATGGCTTTGACATCGAGGTCGATTCGGCGGGAACCAGTAACTATCATCCTAATGTGCCGCCTGATCATCGCAGCCAGCGGCATGCCGAGGCGCACGGCTATGATCTGTCTGCGCTACGTGCACGGCAGGTGCGGGATGAGGACTTTACCCAGTTTGATCTGATCTTGGCCATGGATCATGCCAATCTGACCGATCTGGTGGCATGGGCACGCCGCATCCCGGTTCGCTCCGGTGTGCCGATGGCGCAACTTGCGCTGATGAGTGAGCACGATCCCGCCTATCTGGCGCAAGCCGTGCCCGATCCGTATTATGGTGAGGCTGAGGATTTTGAGCGAGTCATTCATCAGTTGGAGAGCAGCGCAGCCTCATGGATCAAGCGTTGGTCCGTTTGAGCTGTGATTTGCGTTTAAAATTAATTTTTAAGACCCGTATCAGGATAGTAGACGCACATAATGCGATTTTTTGAACAGTATTCCCTGACGCATTTAAATACCTTGCGTTTGCCCTGTACCGCACGTTATGTGGCTGAAGCGAATTCGATCACTGATCTGTCTGCGATTGTGCAGTCGGTCACGGCCCAACGTTTACCACGTCTGGTGCTGGGAGGCGGTAGCAATCTGATTTTGCCTGAGCGGCTGGATGCGCTGGTGATCCGCCCGTGTCTTAAAGGCATACGCCTGTTGTCACAGCATGATGATGAAGTCGTGATTGAGGTTATGGCAGGTGAGGGCTGGCATGACTTCGTGAT
>JASLEL010000013.1 GCA_030151145.1 Aquirhabdus sp.
GACTTCGTGATGCATGCCCTTGCCGAGGGCTGGTATGGCCTTGAGAATCTGGTACTGATCCCAGGCTCTGTCGGTGCAGCACCAGTACAGAATATCGGTGCCTATGGCGTCGAGGTGGCGGACCGGATGCATTCGTTGCTGGCCATGGACCGCGATGGACGGCTACATGAGATTTGGCCTGCGGACTGTCAGTTCGCTTATCGAGACAGCGTCTTTAAGCAGCATCCGGATGACTGGATCATTGTGGCAGTACGTTTTCGTCTGAGTCTGGTACCTCGGCTGGTCTTGGGTTATGGCGATGTGATCAAGGCCGCAGGCGTGCGCCCGACGCCTGAGTCGGTTGCACGTGCGATCATACAGATACGCCAAGCGAAACTGCCTGATCCGGCACGCATAGCCAATGCCGGTAGTTTCTTTAAAAATCCCTGCATTTCGACAGCGGATTTTCAACAACTGAAAACACAATTCCCTGATATGGTAGGCTACGCCCAGCCCAATGCTCAGACCAAGCTGGCTGCCGGATGGCTGATCGAGCAGGCCGGATGGCGTGGCAAACGCCTGTCTGTCGGTGATCAGGTTGGGCCGGTCGGCATGTATGCCAAGCAGGCATTGGTGCTGGTGAATTATACCAATGCGACGGCGAACGACGTGCTGGCATTATCGGCCGCCGTACAGGCTGACGTGAAAGCCAAATTTGGTGTGAATCTTGAGCGTGAACCGGTCTATCCCATGGGGTAAGTCATGAATGATGCTGTAAAGCGTGAGCGTCAAGCGCGTGGCCGATCAGGGGCTGGTCGATCGCTACCTGCACATGGCTTACGTGTCATGGGATTTGGTGTCTTAAAAATGCTGATGGGCCTGCTGGTGCTGGGTGTGCTCTTGGTGCTGCTGATTTCGACTTCGTTTTTTTCTGATTTTGTTTTGCGTATGATGAACCGGATTCCGATCCATGTGAATGCCGTGGCGGCAGCCAGCCATGAAATCATGGCGCAAGTGCTAAAAGATGAGGCAAATGAAGCTGCGGCGGCATCGGCAGTGGCCGCATCTGCTGTAGCCGCAAGCGAGCTAGACAGTCATGGACATCATAAGAAGCACTCGCAACACCATAGTCATATGACTGAAAGTACCGGACCGACAACGCAAGAGGAACAAGCCAAAGTCCGTGCACTGGCCGACGATACCTCGGCAGCCAATACCCTGATGCCCGCGATGGAGACCCGTGTCAAGCCTGTATTGCTGGATGGCACGCTACAGAGTGCGCAGGCTATTGTGGTCTTGGGCGGCGGTCTTGCCCGCGATGCACAGGGTCATATCATCCCCAATATCTATACCCAGCTCCGTTTGCGCCAAGCCATCAGCCAGCAGCAAGTGACACATCTGCCGATTTTCCTGACCGGGGTAGAAGCCCCCTACATGCAGGAGTGGTTAGAAAAGCAAGGTGCTTCGGCAGAGTGGCTCGAAGGCCGCAGCATGAATACCTGCGAGAATGCACGCTTTAGCGCCCTGATGCTGCAAAAATTGGGCGGCGCACCGAAGGTGGAACTGGTCACCGATGCCTGGCATATTCCGCGTGCACGCTGGCTATTTGCGATGAATGGCATAGAGACCGTGCCGATACCGACGCCGTTGCCAGCCGATCCATCGCCTTGGTGGCCTGACTGGCGCAATGTCACGCATACCAGACGGGCAATGCATGAGCTAGTCGCATTTACGCGCGACCGCTGGTTTGGTACCGTGGGATGTCGTGAAATACCGTCTTGATCTTGCAACCAAAGATGGTCATCCTTGGCTGATGCAGACACTGTTCCATCATGACCGCGATGCGGATATGTCATTTCCCAGATAGGATTGCTAGTTTATGACGAAACTGGATTCTGATGTCACCGAATCTTCTCACGCTATGCCAGGACAGAAGACGCCTCAGCCCGGACTTGATTACGATCAGGTCAAAGCGCGCCTTCAGTCTTGGCAACAACGCCTTGAGTCAGAATCCAGCCGAATCTGGAACAGCAAGACCATGGACGATATCCGCCTGCGCATGATGTCCGTGCGTGAAGCAGTCGTTTCTTTGCCTGTCACCGAGACCTTTGCCAAGGCCGAGCACGGGGCTCAGCAGGCCGTGCAGAAAGTCTCCAAAGTGATCAAGCGCGAGCTGAATAAATCACAGCTGCCACCCGAATTTACCGAAAAAAGCCTGCCGACGCCGCACCGCGTACATACTGCGCGTCTATTACCGCCGCTGGCTTATCCTATGCCGGATACCCTCCATGAGCCTGAGGTCTGGGCGGGTCTGGCAGGCTATCGTGCGCTATATAAGCTCGATCAGCTCCCGGCATACCATCATCATGGGTATCTGCGTGCGGGTGACTATCGTATCCATGTCCAGTTATTTGTGCCGTTTGAGCATACACGCGGTACGGTGTGGCTCATGCACGGATACCTTGAGCACAGTGCACTGTATGAGCCAATGATCGCGGAGTTGATCGCGCAGGACTATGCCGTCATCACTTGTGACTTGCCGGGGCATGGGCTGTCTTCGGGTGAGGAAACCGGCATTGGCGACTTCTCGGTGTATCAGACCATGCTGATGGCGATTCATGACTGGGTCCAAGCCCATGCTTTGCCAGTCCTGCCCAGGCCATGGCTGGGTATCGGGCAGAGTACGGGTGGGGCGATCTGGATGGATCATGTGCTGCGCGAGTGCGCCCGCAAGCAGCCGCCAGTCATCGAACGTATGCTGCTGCTATCGCCACTGGTGCGTCCGGCCAAGAGTTCGTGGTGGCACAATCCTTTAGGCCTGTCGATGATTCGTCAGGTCAAACATCGTGTCCCGCGTAAATTCCGCCGCAATAACAGCAACCCCGAATTCTTGCGCTTCGTCCGCCTGCAGGACCCGCTGCAGCCGCGTGCGATGTCCATGAGCTGGATCATTGCGCTCAGTCGCTGGATGAACTATATGGAGAAGCTGCCATCGTGCCGCTTCCCTGTTTGGCTGGTGCAGGGTGCACGTGATCAGACGGTGGACTGGCGCTATAACAACAGCTATGTCCAGCGTCAGTTCCGCACCAAAGTCACGCTGCTGCTGGAGGATGCTTCGCATCAACTGGTGAATGAGTGCGAGGATATCCGTGCGCCATTGACTGCGCTGATTCCGGCTTTTTTACGTGATTGATCTACCAGAGTGAACCTGTACTACGATGTTTAATCTTAATGTTACGCCACGCTTTTATGAAACCGATGCCTTTGGCCATATTAACAATACTGTGATCGCAGGCTGGTTTGAGGGCGCGCGTGAGCCGATATTTCGCATTTTTACCCCGACACTCGACATTAAGCGTCTGCCGC
>JASLEL010000038.1 GCA_030151145.1 Aquirhabdus sp.
GAAACCACAGCCTCGGTGCATCTGGTGTGAAGAATTGGGCAAAGTACTCCACCGCCATCGGGCCGTAAGCCACACTGATCAGCGCGATCACGAGCCAAAAGAACGAGGCAAGCTGACGTTTAGATATGGGATTCGCTGAGATAGACATCGCAATAACACCAACACAGAAGGAGGTAGTGTGTATTGCAGCAGACGATAAGACTCAATTGATGCCATGGAGAGTCATTTGATGACAAGTTTGCGGGGAACATCTGTAATTATTTTGGATTCTGTACATCTTTGAGTATTAGTCGACCAAAAATCTGCTTTTCATAAGTACAAATAGCAACGCCACGCAAAAGCCACATATACCGCCAAAAGCATATGTCCGACCGGGTACTGGGCAGGGAATTTCATAGGATTGTGTTTCATCAAAACACGTCACAAACAAAGGCTCAGGCAAGACATACACCAAACCTGCCAAAGCATACGCACCGACCACAGCTCCAAGCGCAAACACAATGGGAAAATATGCCCATGATCGTGCTTGCAGGAATTTATACAATGGCAAACAGAGCCCTCCTATCAGCAATGCATATCCATATGCAGGTACCGTCAGAATCAGCGAAAACCAGAGATTCACCCAGAAGGCTCCCTTATCTTCTGGCACGATATGAAACAGCGCGATGAAGATCAGGGGCCATACTGCCAATGGCGCAATCAGACATGCCTTGATTTCTTGTTGAGAGAGTTTCATCGATGAACAACCTGATAACGTAATTTATATCAGCACGTTAACACGCATCAGCGATCAATCTAGTCACCCCATCAACGCTTCACAGACACTTCACCACAGCACCATCAATCCCCCTCAAACTTAGCCGTCGTGCGCGCTTTAAACGCCTCAATGCCCCTTTTCGCATCCTTACTCAGGAACAGCCGCAGGATCTGCCACTTGACCTTGGCCAGCGCAGCAAGGCTGCCTTCCGCCTGAGCCAAGCGGGTCGATTTCAGGATCGCCTGCACACCCAAGGGTGCCTGCGCCGCGATCTTCTCAGCAATCGCAATCGCTGCATCCAGCTCCTGCCCATGCGGCACCACCTGCTGCACGAGTCCCATGCGATAGGCTTCGTCCGCGCCAAACCAATCTCCAGTCAGGATATAGCGATAGGCATTGTTTAGCCCCACAGACTGCGGCCAGCGCACCGTCCCGCCGCCAAAGGGAAACAAACCCCGACTCACCTCATACTGATTAAACTGCGCCGAGTCCGCCGCGACCGTCACCTGCCCTGCGAGCAGCAGCTCTATGCCGAGCGTATAGCAGCGCCCCTGCACCGCCGTCACGATGGGCTTGGGACACTGCGGCGTGCTCACGCCCCACGGATCAATCATGCCACGCGGCACGAAAGGGCTAAAGACCACCTTGGGCAGATGCTTGGCGATGGCGGGCATATCGAGTCCCGCTGTAAAGTCCGCCCCTGTCGCCCACAGCACACCACAACGCAGGTCATGATCTTCGGCCAACTGCGTATAGGCCGCCGCCAATTGCCGGATCATCTCGGGAGTAAAGGCATTTAGCTTGTCGGGACGATTGAGCCCGATTAGCAAAAGATGTCCGCGCTTCTCAACTGTAATGCATTCACTCATGATATTGCCCTCCGAAGGCAAGGCTTGCGCCTCAATCCAGCCCATAAAAAAACGGCCCACCACACCTGCTGCGGTAGACCGTACTGTTATGAACCTAATCTGAATCCGGGTCAAGCATTGTAAGTTCAATTATTGAATTAATGTATGCTTGACTTGTTTATTGCATCAATCTTAGCCCGCTTTAGCCAAGCTAGGGATCGATGCATGGGCCTTGGCCAGCGCCTCGACGCGATGTTCAGGTGAGTAAGCAATGCCTTCGGCACGGATGAACTGCACATCGGTTACGCCGATAAAGCTGAACACCTGTTTCAGGTAGTTTTCCTGAAAGTCGATGGGATTGTTCTCACCGAAGGCGCTACCACGGCTGCTGGCGATGATGACTTTTTTGCCAGTGACCAGACCTTCTGGGCCTGCTGCCGAGTATTTAAAGGTACGACCGGCGACCAGCACACGGTCAATCCAAGCCTTCAGGGTCGATGGAATGCCGAAGTTGTACATTGGCGCACCGATGACCACGATGTCGGCATCCAGGAACTGCTGCAGGGTGGCTTCGGAGGCCGCGGCACCTTCGGTATCAGCTTTGGTCAGCACGGCACCGTTCAAGTGAGCGATCGGATGCTGGTCCAGATCCAGATGGGTCACAGTGATGCTTGGCAGAGTCTTGGCGAGGTCGGCTACGATAGCGCCGGTCAGCTCACGCGATACGGAATATTGGCCCAGGGCACTAGAATCGATATGCAGGACGTTCTTGCTCATGATGGTTCTCTCTTTGATCAGTTAGGTATCTTCGTGGGGTGGACACTGCAGGTTTGCTGCGTCTCATCCCCTGTTGTGCTAAAGATACGCGTTTGATTAACGTTCACCAAGACCACAAACCAAGACGTAGCGTTGCTAAAATGGAACGAATTTGTTTTACTAAGGATATGCACCCGCGCAATAGATTCAGCGCGGCATTCAATGCCTGAGGATGATGTCATGGACAATCTGAATGACCTGTACCTGTTTGCCATGGTGGTCGAGCATGGCGGCTTTAGCCGTGCCGAGCGGGCGCTCGACATCCCCAAGTCACGCTTAAGCCGCCGTGTGACGCAATTGGAGAGTGACCTTGGCGTGCGTCTCCT
>JASLEL010000064.1 GCA_030151145.1 Aquirhabdus sp.
CCGACTCCAAGGTCGCGGGTCAGGCCACGGTGTTTGTTTTCCCGGATCTGAATACCGGCAATACCACCTACAAGGCCGTGCAGCGCAGCGCCAACGTCATCAGCGTGGGTCCGATGCTGCAGGGGTTGAACAAACCCGTCAACGACCTGTCGCGTGGCGCGCTGGTTGAAGATATCGTCTACACGATTGCGCTTACCGCGATTCAGGCGCAAGGTACCCCAAGCTAATCCAACCAAATCAGGCTCACTGTACCAGATACAGTGAGCCTGTCAGATCAAGTCCCCGCGGCATCAAGACGCCGGAGTAATTGCTTGCTGCCGGCGTTGACGCACATAGGCCAGTTCGTTTTTAGCCTTGGTATCATTTGCGTTCAGATTGAGACATTTCAGATAAATATGCTCAGCGTCATCCAGTTTGCCGAGCTCGACATCGACAAAGGCCGTGCCACGCCACGCACGGGCTAAGTCGCTGTTCTTGATGGTATCTGGAGAGAGCGACGACGCATCGGCAGCCCGACGATAATAGTCCAGCGCTTTGTCCCACTGCTTCTGCTGGCTATAGAGATTGGCCAATTCAGCCAAAAACTGCGCGTTGGACGGTGACAATTGCACGGCATGCTCAAGCAGCGCCTGTGCCTGCTCCCCCTGCTGCATATCGATCAGCACAAAGGCCTGCAAGAAATACGCATAGCCCCAGAGTGCGGATCTGACTTGGGCTGCATGTTTGGCATTCGCTGCCTGTGCCAGATACATCAGCGACTCTGCCGGTGTCCGTGCACTGTAGTAGGTCATTGCAGGATCGTGATAGCGCGTCTCATACAACGCCGCCATCTGCTGAAACTGCTTGAGCGCCTCTGGACGGTTGCCGCTCATCATGAGTTGCCCACCTTGGCGCTGCAGTGCCAATGCCGCGAGATCAGTTGGATCGGGAGCCGCAGGCTGGGGAGTCATGGCAGGCTGACTGGCCGTCGCCTCTTCGGCATAGGCCGAGATCGGACCAATGACCGCTATTAAGCCAGCACTGACAAGCAGCGCGACCATCACATGCTTTGCTGACAACAGTTTCATGATTTTCCTTTAAAATTGATGAGAAATTTATCCTGCGAACTGCAGCAGAATATCTGTTTTAAGCTATTATCCTGTTATGTTCACGCATTTGGTTCATCACGCTGACTCACGCGTTCTACTATCCCTTGCGACGTACTCGCGCCACAGTACGATACGGCGATGGCAATCCCATGACATGCGGCGTGACCCCAGATGCCACCACCATATCCGTGAACGCCCCATTTTTAGGCCGTAGGGTTTCTCCCTCTCTTCAGACACACGGACGACGTCTGCTTCGCAGGATCTATCGATCCGGCCGCAACGCTTTCTTTGTCAATCGGGAGACTCTCATGAGTCAACATGTACAGCAACCTGCGTCATCGCAACTCACCTCCTCGGCCACGACGCCGCACCAGATCGTCATCGTCGGCGGCGGCGCGGGTGGGCTCGAACTTGCCACACGCTTGGGCAATAGCTTGGGCAAACGTGGTCAGGCCAAAATCGTGCTGATCGATGCCGCCCTCACCCACATCTGGAAACCCCTGCTGCATGAAGTTGCTGCAGGCACCATCAACTCCTATGAGGATGAGCTGAATTACTTCGCGCATGCGACCAAGCATCATTTTGAATTTCATCTGGGTCGGATGAGCGATATCGATCGCACTGCCCGCCGTGTGATCCTGGAGCCGCTGACCGATGATAATGGCAGCGAGATCGCAGACACGCGGAGCCTGTCCTATGACACACTCGCGATCGCCATTGGCTCGACGTCCAACGACTTTGGCACACCCGGTGCCAAAGACCACAGCATCTTCCTCGACTCGCGTCCGCAGGCTGATCGCTTCCAGCGTAAATTTCTCAATCTGTACTTGCAGGCTGAAGCCCGCGCCATCAATCATCCGGACGACCATACCAAAGACCAATCTTTGAATATCGCCATTATCGGTGCCGGTGCCACAGGCGTTGAGCTTGCTGCCGAGCTGCACCATGCCGCGCATGAATTTACCCGCTACGGGCTGAACAGCATTGACCCCAAGAATGTCAGCATCACCGTGATCGAGGCCGCCGACCGTATCCTGCCTGCGTTGTCCCCGACCGTCTCACGGCGTGCGACTAAGCAGCTTGAGGACTTCGATGTCACGGTGCTGACGGGCAAGCGCGTGGTGGCGATCCATGATGACTGCGTCGAGTGTGAAGGCGGTCTGTCGATCCCAAGCATGCTCACCGTCTGGTCGGCAGGCATCAAAGCCCCGGATATCCTCAAAGATATCGGCGGCCTTGAGACCAACCGCATCAATCAGCTCGTCGTCGGCCCGACCCTGCAGACTACACGCGATCAGAATATCTTTGCCTTTGGTGACTGCGCCAGCTACACCCCGAGCGGTGAGACGCGCTCAGTACCACCACGTGCGCAGGTGGCTAATCAGGAAGCCATTGCCCTGGCCAAGATCCTCAAAGCCCGTCTGGCAGGCAAGCCACTGCCGACCTTTACCTTTAATGACAAAGGCTCGCTGATCTCGCTCGGGGATACCAATACCGTGGGCAGTCTCGTCAATCGCATCAATGTGCAGGGGCTGTTTGCGCGGCTGATGTACCTGTCGCTGTATCGGCTGCATCAGGTGGCGCTGCATGGGGTATTTAAGACGGCTGTGCTGGTGGGCAAAGATCTGCTGTCGCGCTCCACAGGTCCGACACTCAAGCTGCACTGATCTGAATCAACGATAGACGCTTCAAAGCATAAGGCTCAGGTCGCGATAATCGCGGCCTGAGCCTTTATTCTTGAGAGCCTGTTTTAAAAGCGGGAGTTAGCGATAGTTGCTTAACCGCTCGACTTAAGCACAATGCGCCTGCCACATGGCCTCCAGCGCAGCGACCCAGTCATGGGCAAAGCGCGCTCCATCAAACACCGGACTGACCCGGACCTGCTCACGCAGTCCTGCCCGCAGGGCGGCAAGCGCAGTGCGTTTCTCCTGATCGGCATTGCCCCAGGCAACAGCCTGCGCCACATAGTCGTCTTCGCTCATCGCAACCCAGTCAGCCAGACCCGCATTGACCAGCATCGCCTGCCCCTGTCGACCCAGCATGCCAGGTGTCGCCAGCGTCAGCGTCGGCACACCCATCCACAGCGCCTGCGCCGTGGTCGTGCCCCCGGGATAGGGAAAGGTATCCAGCACGAGGTCCACCTCGGCATAGGAGGCCAGATACGCATCCGCCGCCATCCCGCCATGCAGCATCACCCGCTCAGGGTCAATCGCATGTGCACGCAGGCGCTCGATAAAGCCTCGACGGACATCATCCTGCTCCAGCCCCTGCGACTGGATTCTGAGTCGGGCCTCGGGTGCCTGGGTCAGTATGCGCGACCAGACGGCCAGCACGCCGGCATTGATTTTGCGGATCGACTGATAGCAGCCCATGGTCACCACATCCTGCTGCAGACAGGGTAATGGACTGACCATCGGTGCAGTTTCCGGCACGGCAAAGCAGTAGCGTAAATTTGGCAGACGCCAGACCGGCTCGACCAGCCAGTGTGCCTCATCCGCAGGCGCCGTGACAGGATCAGCCAGCACGTAGTCGATGGCTGACATCCCCGTTGAGCCCCAATAGCCGAGCCAACTGACCGAGAGTGGCGCTGAACGGCGGGCAAATACCGCCAGACGATGGCCTGCCGTATGACCTGACAGATCGATGAGGATATCGACCTCATCTGCTTTGATCTGCGTGACCAGCTGTTCATCGCTCAGATCGGCCACCGCACGCCACAGTGCACATTCTCGCTGGATGCGCTCAGTGATCTGATCGGCAGTGGCATAGTTGTGATAGCCAATGAGGGTGACACGCCCCTGCAAAGCAGTAGCGGTACGGATGGAGGTCAGAATATGCAGGAGAAAGGAGGCCACGACATGATGACGAAAATCCGCCGACACCATGCCGATCCGCAGTGGTCTGTGTGGGCGCAGCCCAGACTTGGCTTTGTGCTTAGAGGGTGGCACCAGTCGGTCTATGGCGGCACCAAAAGCGCGTACCAGCAGCATATGCTGCTGCAGATCAAAAGGATACTGCGCATGATGCAGGAAGACGCGATTGCCCAGTGCCGCAAGGTTATTTGGCTCAAGCCGGATCACCTCGGCATAGGCGGCCTGCGCAGCCTCCACCTCCCCTGCAGCCTGCAGCACATCCGCCAGACAGCCATGCGCCTTGGCATACTGCGGATCAATGCGGGTCGCCTCGATAAAGCTGGCTTTGGCCGCATCATGCATCCCCTGACGGCTGTAAGCCAGCCCCAGATTGATCCGGGCATTCAGATGCTGAGGGGCCAGCACCACCGCCTGCTCAAGATAGCTCACCGCCTCACCATGACGCTGCAGCTCGCTTAAGGCAAAGCCGATATTCGCCAGCACATCCGCCTGACGCGGTGCGACACGATCCAGCTCACACCAGACCTGTAGCGCCTGCGCGGGTTGATGCAGCCGCCACAGCCCGGCTGCGAGGATATTGAGTGCGGTGTTGCGTACGCCGGTATCCTGTCCTGCGGCCGCGATGGCCGCCTGTGCGAACTGACAGGCTTGCAGCCATTGCCCGGCGTTATAGGCTTTCTGCGCCTGTGCAAAGTGCAGGGTCGCCAGCATGGGATTGGCAAGCCCGGTGGTCAGACCAGGACGTGATTGTATGACCATCAGTACCGTTCCTCTTGTGTATTCATCTCATCCATGACGCAGACTGATCAGCGATGCGCAAGCTTTCTGACCTGTTCCTGCTCAAAGCGGCGCTGCATCGCGGCCTGATGCCGCGCACTGGCATCCATGCTGGCCGTGTATTTGGAATAGCGGATCGTATGTGCCCGTCCCGCACAGGGCGTATCCCGATAACGGACCTGACCGCCATCCCGGCATTTATACACCAGATTGCTGGCGTAAGCGTCCTGCATCGCAAGACTCAGGATAGCTGCAAGGACCAGCAGCACGTGTGCACGCAATAATCCACTCATACCGCCTCCTGTGCTGACTTGATCGACCAATCCTCCACTGGCCAGTGATGATCCAGTGCATGCGCATGCAGACGCTTGTCCGGCGTGACCGTGACCGGATGATCGACAAAGTTCAAGAGTGGCAGGTCATTAAACGAGTCCGAATAACCCCAGCTCTCAAGCACCTCTCCCTCTTTCAGATGACGGGACAGCCAGTCCTGCAGGTGCTGCAGTTTGCCTTTCTGAAAGCAAGGCGTACCGTTGAGCTTGCCTGTATAGCGGCCATCCCGGATCTCTGGATCGCTCGCCAGCAGATGCGTCACACCAAATGCCTCAGCAATCGGTGCCGTGACAAAGCGGTTGGTCGCCGTGATGATCACGACCGTATGTCCGGCCTCCACATGACGCGCAATGGCGGCGATGCCGTCAGGACGCAGTGCCGGGAGAATCACGCGCGCCATATAGCGGTCATGCAGGGTCCTTAAGTCATCACGGGTCTTACCGGTTAAAAACTCAAAGACAAACTCATTATAGGCCACCGCATCCAGCGTTCCCGATTGATAGTCAGCATAGAACTGGTCGTTCTTCTTGCGATGAAGGGCTTCATTGACCAGCCCCTCTGCGATCAGGAATTCACCCCACTCATGATCCGAGTCCAGATTAAGCAAGGTATGATCCAGATCAAACAGCGCCAACTGCATAGCGTTCTCCCAAGAGCTTTTGTTCCAAAATAACAATCATATATACCAGCATACCGCACATTATCCGATCTTAAGGCACAAAGCCGCAAGACGCGACCGCACAGCCTCTGTAGCGCCACCCAACCGGTCCGTTAGTATGCCATATTTGGATCACAGGCTAAAAACCGGCATGCATGGCCCGTGAATGACCATGAAATCACAAAAAATCGTAAAAACTTCCCCGTTAAGCCGTATAAATTCGGTAAAATAAGTGTAATTTTATTGACTTTCCTGACGTTAAAAAACGAGGACGGCACGACACCCATCACGGCTGTAAATCTATAGGGATGATGTGTCTCTGGCATGGCAAATCCGCCTAATACCCGTGGATCTGCATATCACAACAAGACATATCTCCTCTGATGCGCGGCGCCTTATGCAGACCTGCATGTGGTGCCCGCAGATACCCGCCCTGCTGCGGTCATGACCCTCCTGCTGATGCGCACACGCTTGCACTTTGGCTCAGGACGAATGAACTGGAATTCCATCCATGATAGACGCAGAAGGTTTCCGGCCGAATGTCGGCATGATCCTGTGTAACAGCAAAGGCCAAGTCCTCTGGGCCAAGCGTATTGGTCACAATGCATGGCAATTTCCCCAAGGCGGCATTGCCGAGGGCGAGACGCCCGAAGAAGCCCTGTACCGTGAGCTGGGCGAAGAAGTCGGCCTGCAGCCTGAGCATGTCACGATTCTGGGTCAGACCAGCGGCTGGCTGCATTACCGCCTGCCACAGCGCTATATCCGTCAGGACGAGCCTGCAGGCACCGTGTGCATCGGCCAAAAACAGAAGTGGTTTCTGTTGCAGGTCCTCGCCGATGACAGCCAGATCCGTCTGGATGCCAGCACGCCCCCTGAGTTTGATCACTGGACCTGGGTCAGCTACTGGTATCCCTTGAGCGAAGTCGTATCCTTTAAAAAAGACGTCTATCGCAAGGCGCTGCTTGAGCTGGCGCCCAAGCTGCCAGTCACAGAATAACCCTAAACGGATGCTTGCCTAATTGCCGGGCGGCCCTATACTCTTTTTGAGATCAGAATTTTAACCAATAGATTCATGATTCGACGGCTGGACCGACCCGAGACCAGACCGTCCGAAGCCTCACAAAAAATACACGGCGCCATCTTTTCGCAGGATGCGCATGGAATGCACAAATAACCACGATTCGCCGGAGAGATCATGCAGATTGAAAGCCTGCGCAAGATTGTCCAGGATGTAGACGCCGCCCCCAACCTGCATGCGGCGCTTGAAGTCATGGTGCATCTCGTGGCAGAGGCCATGGAGACCGAGGTGTGCTCGGTTTACCTGCTGGACGAGCGCAATCAGCGCTACATCCTGATGGCTTCCGTGGGTCTGAATGCCGACTCGGTCGGTGAAGTCTCGCTGTCGATCTCAGAAGGTCTGGTCGGTCTGGTCGGCCAGCGCGAAGAAATCATCAATCTGGAGGACGCCTCCAGCCACCCGCGCTTCCGTTATCTGCCGGAGACCGGCGAAGAGCGCTACAGTGCTTTCTTGGGTGTGCCAATCATGTACCGGCGCAAGGTCATGGGCGTCATGGTCGTGCAGCAACGCGAACGCCGCGCCTTCTCAGAAGCTGCCGAATCCTTCCTTGTCACCCTGTGTGCCCAGCTGTCAGGCGCGATTGCTCACGCCCATGCTGTCGGCCATGTGGATGTATTCCGCAAGCCCAACAGCGCCAGTTCCCCACAGGTCTTTCAGGGGGTCGCCGGTGCCGGCGGGATTGCCATCGGTCGTGCGGTGGTGCTGTATCCGCCTGCGGACCTGTCGCTCGTCCCCGACCGCAAGATCGACGATATCAAAGCCGAGCTGCAACTCTTTCAGGACGCGCTAAAGCTGGTCCGCGAAGACATCAATGACCTCGACCAAAAGATGCAGACTGCGCTGCTCGCCGATGAGCGAGCCCTCTTTAGCGTCTATCTGCGCATGCTGGACGACAATGCCCTGCCCGCCGAGATCGTCGGCAGAATCAAAAGCGGCAACTGGGCACAAGGTGCCGTGCGTACCGTGATTGATCAACACAGCGCGCACTTCGCCCAGATGGATGATGAATACCTGCGTGAACGGGTGGCCGATCTGCGTGATCTGGGCCGACGCTTGCTCTCCAAGCTGCAGGCTTCGGATAGTCCACACCGCGAAATCGCCGAAGAGAGCATCCTGATCGGCGAAGAAATCTCGACCGCCATGCTGGTCGAGCTGCCGATGGATAATATCGCAGCCATCGTCACCACCGAAGGTGCTGCCAACTCGCATATGGTCATCGTTGCCCGTGCCTTAGGTATTCCGACTGTGGTCGGTGTCACCGAGCTGCCGATCACCACGCTGGACGACGTCGAAATGATCGTTGATGCGCATCAGGGCCGCATCTTTGTCCATCCGATCCGCCAGTTGCGCCAGCGCTACAAAGAAATCCAAAAAGAAGAACAACAGGCCGCGCAGGACCTCAAAGCCTATGAGCGCCGCGAGACCATTACCCCCGACGGCCATACCATGCCGCTGTATGTAAATACCGGCCTGATGATCGACGTGATCCGGGGTGCCCAGCGCGGGGCGAAAGGTGTCGGTCTGTATCGCAGCGAGATCCCCTTCATGCTGCGCGAGCGCTTTCCGGGTGAAGAAGAGCAGCGCATGGTCTATCGCCAGCAGCTCAGCCACTTCGCGGGCAAGCCCGTGGTGATGCGTACGCTCGACATCGGTGCGGACAAAGACCTGCCGTATTTCTCAATCGAAGAAGAAAACGCTGCACTCGGCTGGCGCGGCATTCGCTTTACCCTGGATCATCCCGAGATTTTCTCGGCGCAGATGCGCGCCATGCTCAAGGCCAGTATCGGGCTCAACAACCTGCACATTCTCTTTCCCATGATCACCTCCGTGAGCGAAGTGGAAGAGTCACTGTATCTGCTGGACCGCGCCTTAAATGAAGTGCAGGAAGAAGAACAGGTCAAGATCAAGATGCCCAAGGTCGGCGTCATGATCGAAGTGCCGAGCACCATCAGCATTCTCGATGATCTGGCCGAGATCGTAGATTTCTTCTCAGTAGGCTCGAACGACCTGACCCAGTATCTGCTCGCTGTAGACCGCAACAATCCACGCGTGGCAGCGTTGTACAACCACTACCACCCTTCCGTCCTGCGTACGCTCTATCAGCTGGTACAGCGCAGTCGCGTGCTAAACCGCCCGATCAGTCTGTGCGGCGAGATGGCAGGCGACCCCGGTACCGCGATTCTCATGATGGCCATGGGCTTTGACAGTCTGTCGATGAGCTCATCCAATATCCTCAAAGTACGCAAGACGCTGATCCATACCCCGCTCAATGAGGCACGGGCACTCTTGGATGATGTCCTGAAGATGAATAACCCAGCCGTGATCCGCAGCTGGGTCGAGATGTACATGCAGAAAAAAGGACTGGGCAGTATGGTCAAGCCGGTGCAGAAGGCCTGACGCGTCTGCAGATCTCATCGCAAGACCTCGTCAGGATATACACGCGCAACGTCCCCCTCGACCGCAGAAAACCCACTGTCTCTTAAAAAAAGACAGTGGAACCAATATGTTCAAAAACCCCCGTAAAACACACTCAATTTTGTCAGACAATAAAAAATAAATTCTAACAAAATAGAT
Organism: Aquirhabdus sp.; assembly: GCA_030151145.1. Classification (GTDB taxonomy): domain Bacteria; phylum Pseudomonadota; class Gammaproteobacteria; order Pseudomonadales; family Moraxellaceae; genus Aquirhabdus. Next base: position 9,382 of record JASLEL010000064.1, read on the forward strand.
AGTTGTCTCCATCATTTTTTATCCAAAGAGTAGAACAACCCCGATTGACCAACCCACCCAAAGTATGATTAATATACAAAACATGTGTAATTAACACACAGCAACTCCGTATTTGAGCCCCTATTCCGGACTTGATGCTCACTTGCCAGCGTCAAGCAGATTTCTGCGCCTTTTTTTTGGCGAAATCCAGCGTTATCCCTCTGAACATGTGTTTCACAAAATTCAAAAAAGGATAGTCTATATGAACGATTTTGCTAATGATCCGCTGAAACTGTACGAAAAAACCGCCAACGCTCCCATCAAGCCCAGTGCGTTAAGTACAGATCTTGAGTCACTGAAAATTTTGGTCTATGGCACCTGCCAGATTTCTGAAATCATGGAAGCCGCTCCACTGGTTGGTGGACAGGTCTCTCACGTGTTGTGGCAACCGATCCATACCCTGCAGAGTATGGATCTGACCGCCTTTGATCTTTGTGTCACTGGCATCACCTTCCGCTCCTTGCTCTGGGACAGCGGCTATCAGGAAATCATCTTTGCACGGATTAAAACCGAAGCACAGGCGGAAGAGCTGGTTGAGCGCTGCGTCGCCACGCTGAAAGGCTATCTGGAGGCGTTCTCAGGCGTGCTGTCCGGTCGTCCGGTGTTCTTTCCGTCTTTTTTGGAGCCCAGCCTGAACTATGACGGCATCCTGATCAATCCGCACAAACCCACCTCCGTGCGCAGCATGATTCGCCGCATCAATGAGAAATTCTGCACACTGATCGCCACCTATGCTGATTTTTATTATGTCGAGATGAATGACATCATCAACTCGATCGGCCGACTGTATCTGCAGGACGATATTTTTCTGTCTTTTAGTCACAATGCCATCATCCGCGACTGGAATCTGGATCTGGACAAGAATCGCATGATCGAAGCCACCAGCCGGATTCCAATGTACCAGACCCAGTATTACGACATGAGCTATGGTTTGCTGTTTTGGAGCCATATTGCCAATGCACTGAAAATCATTAAAAAATCCAACACAGTCAAGCTCATCATCGTGGATCTCGACGACACCCTATGGCGTGGCGTCGCTGGTGAAGCCTCGGAACTGACTGACCTTGAAAAAAAAGAAGGCTGGCCGCTCGGCTTTGTAGAAGCCCTGCTGTACTTTAAAAATCGCGGCGGCCTGCTCGCTATCTGCAGCAAGAATGATTACGACACCGCTGTACAGCATATGAAAGAAGTCTGGAAAGACGAACTGACCATCGACGATTTTGCATCTGTACGGATCAACCGCCTGCCCAAGACCCACAACATCGCCGAGATTCTGGGTGAGGTGAATGTCCTGCCGGACAGCGTGGTCTTTATTGATGATAATCCGCGTGAAATCAGTGAAGTTAACTCGCACTTCCCCACCATCCGCTGTATCGGCGGCAACCACTTTGAGTGGCGTCGCATCGTCATGGCGTCTCCTGAAACCCAAGTGCCGGTGATCACCGAAGAGTCCGCAAAGCGCACCGAGCTGATCCGGGCCAAAGTGGACCGCGAAACCGCCAGTGCACTGGTATCCCGCGAAGAGTGGCTGGCTTCACTTCAGATCGAGCTGACGGCAGGGATTGTGCAGCATGAGGAAGCGGCAGCATTTGCGCGCTGCTTTGAGCTGCTCAACAAGACCAATCAGTTCAATACCAACGGCAAACGCTGGGATAACGGCGAAATGAAGGCGTTCTTCCAGACGGGTGGCGCGATCATCTATATCTCGCTGAAAGACAAAACCATCGACAATGGCATCGTCGGCCTGTCTCTGGTCAGAAGCGGGGAAATCGTACAGGCAGTGCTCTCATGCCGGGTCTTTGGTCTGGGTGCAGAAATCGGGATGGGCCACTTTGCCATGCGTCAGGCACTGGCTCAAGGCCATGGCCATGTCACCGGCACCATCGTCGATACCGGTAAAAACTTTACCTGTCATCGCTATTTTGAATCGATGGGCTTCGTACAGCACGGCGATCATTTTGAAGGCCAGCAGATTCCCGATGTACCCGCATGGATCGCTGCGCATGATTTGACACAGGCAGCGGATATGGCCGTACTGGAAACACCGGCGAAAACGCAAGCCACGGCACAACAGCATGACTCGCCGCTTGCCGACCCGACAGTGGTGGTGCCTGTGTCGTCAGTATCAGACCTGCTGCCTGATCAGGATCAGAGCGCAGTCGTTAGTGCGCACGAGATACGGAAGACTAAAGAATCGCGCAAACTGTCGTTTAACCTCATAGCCTGGTCCAGAAAAATCAGGAGTAGCCTGCCGTACTAAACCGACACGAAGGTGCATACGGCTCAACTATGACCTAAAAACACCCGAGATAAAAAAGACGCCGATGGCGTCTTTTTTATCTCTGCGTATCCATCATGAGCGCCGGATCGCAAGCAGCGCCAGCAAGGTAATGGCAGCGGCAGTAGACAGATAGTAGCCTACATAAGCCAGACCATAGTGAGCAGCCAGCCAGGTCGCGATATAGGGGGCCAGCGACGCACCGACGATCCCGGCAAGATTAAACGCCAAGGACGCACCGGTATAGCGGATCGCAGTCGGGAACAACTCGGCAAGCAATGTGCCCAAAGGACCATAGGTCAACCCCATGAAAAATAGCCCGATAGCGAGGAACAGTAAGACTTCAAAGGCATTTGACGCCGTAAACAGGGGCGCATAGAGCAGGCCAAAGATCAGAATCGCCACTGTCGCGATGATCAGCATGGTCTTGGCACTGATACGGTCGGCAAGAATCGCAGATAAAGGGATACCCAAGCCAAAGAACACCACGCCGCCCATCTGCAGGATCAGGAAACTTTGACGGCTGTAGTGTAATGCAGTCGTACCCCAGCTCAGTGCAAACACCGTCATCAGGTAAAACAACACAAAAGTCGCCATGGCGGCAAAGGTGCCGATCACCACGCGCCCACCATGCTCGGCCAGCACGGTCTTGATTGGCAGTTGTACCCGTTCGTGATTATCCATCGCTTGCTGGAAAGCTGGCGTTTCGGTGATCTTGAGACGCACATACAGACCGACCAGTACGAGCAGACTGCTGGCAATAAACGGAATGCGCCAGCCATAGGCGAAGAAATCAGCATCGGTTAGATTATGCGACAGCAGGAGGAACAGGCCACTTGAGCACAGAAAACCTATCGGCGCACCGAGCTGTGGAAACATGCCATACCAGGCGGCTTTGCCCGGTGGTGCATTCTCGGTCGCAAGCAGCACCGCACCGCCCCATTCACCGCCCAGACCCAGACCTTGTCCGAGGCGGCACAGCGCCAACAGTAAGGGTGCGAGAATGCCAATCGAGGCATAGGTCGGCAGCAGGCCGATGATCACCGTGGACAAACCCATGGTCAGCAGTGCCGCGACCAAGGTTGCCTTGCGCCCGATCCGATCACCGAAGTGACCAAACAGTGCCGAGCCGATTGGACGGGCGACAAAGGCCAATGCAAAGGTCGCCAAGGACGATAAGGTCGCCGTCGTGGCATCGCCCGTGGGGAAAAACAGCTTGGGAAACACCAGCACTGCGGCTGTGGCGTAGATATAGAAGTCAAAAAATTCGATGGTGGTGCCGATCATGCTGGCAAACAGCACTTGTGCGGGGGAATTCCGCACGGCAACCGCAGGAGATGACGCAGCGATAGTCATGGCTTTACTCGACGGAGTCTGGTTTTTCAAAAAAAGTCATCCCTGTATGGATCAAGCACCTGTTGCTGATCATACGGATTATTCAGGAAAAGGTGGATCATACCGGGGAAAGCATTGTCCGAATAGCACCGGTTGATGCGCGGTCAGATCACACCCAGTGATCGGGACAACTGTCCGACTGTCTCAGCGATCAACATCGGCTCGCAGGCGGCCAGCTCGGCATGTGCATGCGCACCCCACAGCACACCAATGCTCGGCATGCCTGCTGCATGAGCCATCTGCAGATCAAACGACGTATCGCCAATCATCACTGCCTGATGAGCCGGTACACCAGTAAAGTCCAGTATCTGCTGCAGCATCAGCGGATCTGGCTTGGAGCGCGCCTCGTCTGTACTGCGCGTGATGACGAATAAATCCTCAAAACCGCTTTGCGCCAGCACCCGGTCCAGCCCCGGACGGTTCTTGCCGGTCGCGACCGCAAGCAGCACGCCACGGGCACGCAAGGCCTGCAACATCTCTGGGAATCCCGCAAAGACCGGTGCATGCGCCTGTGCGTGGTAATGCGCCTTATAGATCTCACGCATCGCATCGTACTGATCGACATGATCCGGAAACAGTCGCTGCATGGCCACTGGCAGCGCAAGCCCGATGATATGGCGCGCCGACTCCGGCTGCAGCGCCACATCATAATGTTGAGCTACGACCAAGAGGCTCGCCACGATCTGACTGATCGAGTCCATCACCGTACCGTCCCAGTCAAAAATCGCAAGCTTCAACTGATCGGCAAACTCAACAGGCTCAAGCGCGTGAGGGCGGGTATGCAAAACCGTCATGACATCATCCAAAAGCAATCAATCCTAAAGCAATCAATCCGCAAGAAACGAATCCAAAAATTAAACCCGCAACAACAAATCAGCGCTGCGGTGCAGGTGATGCACCACGGCGGCCTTTCACCTCGGTACGCAAGACTTCAACCAGCGCCGCAAAATCCTCAGGCATCGCAGTCTCAAACTGCGGATAACCCGGCACCGACAGCCGCACGGCATGTAGGCAGAGCCGCTTGGCGGCAGCACCCAGATAGCTGCGCTCATGGCCATATTTGTCATCGCCGACCAGCGGATGATTGATCGCCAGACCATGCACACGGATCTGATGGGTACGACCCGTGAGCGGACTGGCCTCGACCAGCGTCGCATGAGCAAAGCGCTCAATGACGACGATGTCGGTCTGGCTTTCTTTACCTGTTGGCGTGACCCGTACACGCTGCTCGCCGCTCGGCAAGTCGATCTTGGCCAAAGGCTGATCCACACGCTGACGATCCAGCGCCACCACACCTTTGACGATGGCCAGATACGTCTTGCGGATCTTGCCTTCGCGCAGATAGTCCTGCAGCAGTTTTAAAGTCGAGCGCTTCTTGGCAATCATCAACAGTCCCGACGTGTCTTTATCCAGCCGATGCACCAGCTCAAGATAGGATTTATCCAAGCTCTGACGCAGCGCTTCAATCACGCCGAAGTCCACCCCACTGCCGCCATGCACGGCAAGCCCGGCGGGTTTATTCAGTACGATCAGACCTTCATCTTCATAGACGATGCGATCACGTAAGCTATCCGCCAACGCCTGCCCAATCACAGGGGGCGCACCTGCCTCACGCATACGGATCGGGGCGACGCGGATCACATCACCGGCGTTCAGACGCGTATCTTGCTTGACACGGCCTTTATTCACCCGCACCTGTGCTTCGCGGATCAGGCGATAGATCCGTGCCTTGGGCACACCTTTGAGACGCGCGACCAGATAATTATCCAGCCGTTGCCCGGCATGCTCCTCATCGACGGTATACCACGTCACCTGCGGTATGGAACCGCCCTCGGCCGGATCACTGCGCGTATCCGCTCCGGTATCAGCAACGGGCAGCGACTCGTCGGCATCGGCAATCAAAGCCTGTACATGCGCAGTTTCCACACGCCGCGGACCACGCTTATCCAGAGGTCGCGCTGGCGTAGCCGAACGCTCCGGTCGTGGCGATGACACACGCTTGGTGTGCGGTTTTTTATTGTCAGACAGACGAACATCAGGCTCATGGTCTGAAAAACGGCGTTTTTTTGCAGCAGAATGTGGAGAACTTGTCATGGAGAGGTATGCTTGTTGCCAAAGGTTTGCTATAGTCGGCGCACGGAAAACGCGTCAGACAGGCTTTGCGACCCAAAACTGAGACGATCCGGACCTATACGCCCCGTCGAGGCACTATATCGACATAGTATATCGGCAAAACCTGCTCTTGCTCACTGTTTCATCGCAGATTTATACATATCGTCATCCGATATGCCGCATGAACAGACAAGACAGGCTCTGGTTTTTTGTGCTTAGGCCTGTGAATCACACACGGGCTGCGCAGAAAAATGAACATAAAACCGATGCACACCAGACAGGCTTCGTGCCTGCATCTGCGGTCTTCGACGTGATAAAGATGTGGTAGCCATTTGATGCGCTTTTCGCAGAAATGGCCCCCAGCATGGCAAGACAGACGAAAATGGCATCCCATAGATGCCATGCATAGACCCGATGTTGGGTTCCTCGCGCTGTCAGGCGATGCCGGCCTCCCCCGTCCTTATCCCCGAACGCCGGATGCGACATGATCCAAGAGATTTTTTGATACTGCGGTTCAGTCCTAAGACTTACCCACAGTAAAAACGCCATTTGAAGCACTTTTTACGCCCGGCGTTTTTTATTCTATGCCGTTTTTATGCAGATGTTTCGATTGCATGGCGGTATGGCATAAGCGGTATGACATCGTCTAACCGACGGCGGTGGCTCATGAGATGACCGCACACCTCAGACCGATTGCACTGCGATCACTGAATCTGTGCGCCCACCTCAGCCCTGCCCGTCTCCTTCCGATGATGTGACCGACGGACGTAGAAATCTTCAAAAACGGCTCCTGCGATTTTGTCCGGGAATGTCTGTCTGCTGTGTATCACACCAACAAAGGTGTCACACTGCAATGAAAAGAATGCTCATCAATGCGACTCATGTCGAAGAAATTCGCGTCGCCATGATCAACGGTCACCGTCTCTATGATTTTGACCTTGAAAACCGTACCCGTGAACAAAAAAAATCCAACATCTATAAAGGCCGCGTCACTCGTGTCGAGCCTTCTCTGGAAGCCGTGTTCGTCGAATACGGCGCACAGCGTCAGGGCTTCCTGTCGATGCGCGAAATCGCCAACTCCTACCTGAACAAAGACCCTCGCCAGGCCAACAACATCCGTGAGCTGATCTCTGAAGGTGCCGAGCTCTTGGTTCAGATCGAAAAAGAAGAACGCGGCAATAAAGGCGCTGCGCTCTCGACCTTTATTTCCTTGGCCGGCCGCTATCTGGTCCTCATGCCAAACAATCCCAAAGGCGGTGGCATCAGCCGTCAGATCGCTGGCACCGTCCGCGAAGAGATGAAAGAAATCCTCGCCGCGCTCGACGTGCCACGCTCCATGAGCGTCATCGTGCGTACCGCCGGCATCGGTCGCAGTCAGGAAGAGCTGCAACTCGACCTGCATCACCTGCTGAACCTGTGGCAACAAATCCAAGGTCAGGCCGAGACTCACCCTGCCCCGATCCTCTTGCATCAGGAAGCCGGTGTCGTCACCCGTGCCGTACGCGACTATCTGCGCGACGACATCGGTGAGATCCTGATCGACAACGAGCAAGCCTACAGCGAAGCCTATAACTTCGTCAGTCAGGTCATGCCGCATCAGATCGACAAGATCAAACGCTACAGCAACAACGAACCGCTGTTTGCCAGCTTCGGCATCGAAAGCCAGATCGAAACTGCCTATCAGCGCGAAGTCAAACTGCCGTCCGGTGGCTCGATCGTAATCGACCAGACCGAAGCGCTGGTGTCGATCGATATCAACTCGGCCAAAGCCACCCGTGGTGCCGACGTCGAAGACACGGCCCTGAACACCAACCTTGAAGCCGCCGACGAGATCGCCCGCCAGCTGCGTCTGCGCGACATGGGCGGCCTGATCGTGATCGACTTCATCGACATGAGCAAAGACCGCAACCAGCGCGCCGTCGAAGCCCGTCTGAAAGAAGCCACCCAGAGCGACCGCGCCCGTATCCAGTTCGGCTCGCTGTCACGCTTTGGTCTGCTTGAGATGAGCCGTCAGCGTCTGCGTCCGTCTCTCGAAGAGTCGACCGGCTACGTCTGCCCGCGCTGCCACGGCACCGGCATGATCCGCGATCTGCGTTCGCTGTCGCTGTCCATCATGCGTGCCATCGAAGAAATCGCTCTGCGTGAACGCCAAGGCGAAGTGCAAGTACAAGTCCCCATCGAGATCGCTGCGTTCCTCCTGAACGAAAAACGCGACTCGCTGGTGTATCTGGAACAAAACAGCCGCACCCGCATCACCGTGCTGCCGCATCCGCACCTTGAGACACCGCATTACCACATTCACTTCAACCGTGATGGCAATGCGCCTGCCAGCTACGATCTGATCGAGCGTGATCAGGCGCTGGGCTACGACACCAACTGGCAGACCACACCACCGGCGGATGCCCCAGCACGTGACGCCAATGCCCGTCAGCAACAGGCACCGCGCCAACAGCAGGCCCAGCGTCCGGCGCAAGCCAGTGCGCCAGTACAGGCTCAGACACAGGCACAAGCCACGCAGTTTGCATGGCTGGAAAATCTGTTCACACCACGTCAGGCCCGCCCGCAAGGTGCAAGCAGCAATGATGCCGCCTCTGCCATTGAGCAAATGGTCAATGGCGGAGCCGTCAGCCGTGGCATGTACGGCGAGATCAGCGCACCAACTCAGGCAGCCCCAGTTGCCACAGCGACCGCGCGCCCAGAAGGCACCATCTATGCCTCTGCTGCCAGCACGGGCGCTGTCGCACCACAGCCTGCGACCGGTTCGTCATCCAGTGGCTCCAGCAATAAGCGCGAGCGCAGCCGTAACCGTCGCAGTCGTGACAGCCAACCCGTGGTCGAAGCCGTAAACGACAATAATCAAAACTTCCCTGCTGTCGAAGAAGATAGCGCGCCACAACAGCGTCCGCCGCGTCGCAATCAGCGCAGCGAAGCCAGCCAGAATGACGCTGGTGATGATGCTGCTCCAGCACCAACCCGTCGCGACCGCAATCGTGGCAGCCGTGGCCCGCGTCAACGTGATGCCAGCGTGCTGGAAGACGTCAAGCGCAATCCGGATGCAGGCACCGTCGTCGAGCTCTCGCGTGACACCGCTCCAACTGCCGATGGTCTGCCCGTACAGGTGATCGCAGGTCAGAACGATGACCGCACCGGCAACGTCGTCGTCGTCGGTCTGGATGATCAGACCCCGACAGAAGTCACACCGCTGGTCGCCGCGACCACCGAGGCTCCAGTCGAAAGTAGCGCCCCGGCTTCTGCAGGTGCCGTCAGCCGTGCCGCCAACGACCCGCGTGAGCGTCGTCGTCGTCGCGAGCAAGGTCTGGATCAGGTCGTTGCTGCTGTCGAAGAAAACACCACTGCAGTGACTTTTGAGACCATCGCCCCACAAGGCACGGTCGGTCAGTACATTCAGCTGGTACTGGGTGAAGTTGGCAGCGCGCTGCTTGCCGAAGGTCGTGTGGTCGAAGCATTCTTGCAAGCCCTGCAGGGTCGCCCAGTTGCTGCACCTGTCCCTCAGGTCACGCCAACCGAAGTACCGGCTGAAGCCGCTCCGGTCAGTGACGCAGAAGCCCCTGTTGCTGCTGCAGTCGCCTCACTGCCGCCGATGACTACCGAAGTCATCGCGCCACCAGTGTCAGATCGCCCGCGTGCCGCCAACGATCCACGTCAGCGTCGCCGTCAGGCTGCAGCCCAAGCCGCACTGGCTCTGGACACAAGCAACGACGTACCGCCGACGGATACGCCTGCGGTCAACGACACGGTCGCTGACGTAGTGGCAGAACCTGCCGTCATCGTTGCAGCAGAAGCCAGCACCGAAGCAGTTGCTGAAAATACCGCCGCGGTAGAAGCCACTCCCGTGGAAGCGGTATCCGTCGAAGCCAATGCCGAAGACGCACCGGCCCAGCACGATGGCCTGAACGCCAGTCTGGTCTTCATAGATGCAGAGGTCGCATCTGATCTGGATGAGACTGATTCAGAAGAAGACGATCTTGACGACGACAGCGATCTGGATGAAGACGGTGATGACGCCTCATCCCTTGAGCCCGAAGCCGCTGGCGGTGAACGCCGTCCGCGCCGTCGCACCCGTTCCAGTCGTCCGCCCAAAAAGCGCAACGCGGCTGAATAAGCCGAAAAACCGATCATCCTGCATGGGATGATCGGTTTTTTTATGTCCTTTGTTTAGCCAGCCCCCAAATCGCATCCGATGCACGTCATCTGCGCTTAAAAAACATGGCAGGTGCATCTTTTATAATTGCGATAGTGTGAAGTTTGGCTTAGCATAATGCACGCATTGACCCCTCTTGTTCTTGAGCACGTTGTTCCCGAGCAGGCTGTTTATGCCTTACGTTTTGATCGACCACAGGAATCCGCTTATGCGACTGTTTACAAAAAAAACTGCTCACGCTGATATCATTAAAATCTCGGATGTTGTCGAACGGATTCCCCCACTAGTCAAAAAGCTTCCTCATGTCGTACACGGCCTGATTTTGGCGAATGATTCGCGCGCCAATCGCGCCACCGGCTTTGGCGTCGAGTTTGAAAAAACCACCCGTGCCAACCCTTACGGCATCGCCCTGTATTACCGCGACACCCAGTTTACCTATACCCAGTTCAATGAATGGGCCAACCGCATCGCCCATTATTTCTTAAGCCAAGGCATCAAAAAAGGCGACGTCATCGCGCTCTTTATGGAAAACCGCCCAGAGCTGCTGGTACTCGCGCTGGCCTGTGCCAAAGTCGGTGCCATTGCATCCTTGGTCAACAGCTCACAGACCGGCAAAGGTCTGACCCACAGCGTCAATCTGGTCAAACCCAAAATGCTGATCGTCGGTGACGAAAGCAAAGCCGCGATTGCCGATGTCCGTCAGGATCTGGAGATCACCCCAGACCAGCTCTACTGGCTGGCCGACTGCGACACCCGCAAGCCCGAAGCCTTCACCGGCGCACCTACAGGCTATCAGAACTTAAGCGAAAGCATCGCTGATCAGCCCCGCTACAATCCATCCACCAGCCGCGACGTCCATTACGACGACGGCCTGTTCTATATCTATACCTCAGGCACCACGGGTCTGCCTAAAGCCGTCGTGTTCAAACATGGTCGCTGGATGAAGGGCTACGGTACCTTCGGTCATATCATGGACCTGAACAAAAACGACGTCATGTACGTGACCCTGCCCTTCTATCACGCCACCGCCATGGTCGTATGCTGGTCGGCGGTGATCGCTGGTGGTGCAGGCCTCGCCATTCGCCGTAAATTCTCAGCGCGTGAATTCTGGCCTGATGTGCGTAAATACAACGCCACTGCCATCGGCTACGTCGGCGAGCTATGCCGCTACCTGATGGAAACTTCGGCCTCGCCGCTTGATCGCCAGAACCGCGTCAAGAAAATGGTCGGTAACGGCATGCGCGCCAACATCTGGCACGAATTCAAAGAGCGCTTCGGCATCGAAGAAGTGTTCGAGCTTTATGGTTCAAGCGAAGGCAACGTCGGCTTCAGCAATATCTTTAACTTTGAAAACACCGTTGGTTTCTCGCCAGTCCCTTATGCCATCGTGCGTTACGATCAGGAAAGCAATGCCCCGATCCGCAACAGCAAAGGCCATCTGATCAAGGTCAAGACCGGTGAATCAGGCTTGCTTATCGGCAAGATCACCAAGTCGTCCCCGTTTGACGGCTACACCGACCCTGAGAAGAACAAAGCCACTATTCTGGAAAACGTCTTTACGCAGGGCGACCGCTACTTCAATACCGGCGACCTCGTGCGTGATTTGGGCTTCCGCCATGCGCAGTTCGTCGACCGTACCGGCGATACCTTCCGCTGGAAAGGTGAGAACGTCTCGACCACCGAAGTCGAAAACCACATCGCCGATCATGAGCATGTCTCAGAAGCCGTGGTCTATGGCGTCGAGATCCCGGGTACCAATGGTCGTGCCGGGATGTGCGCGATTACCCCTGCCGAAGGCGCAACGCTGGACTTCACTGAACTGCTGACCTTCTGCAAGAAAAACATGCCCGCCTTCGCCGTGCCAGTCTTCATCCGCATTCAGGCTGCGGTTGAGACCACGGGGACCTTCAAGTATCAGAAGAACAATCTGAAGAAAGAAAACTTCGATCCATCGCAGACCCAAGATCCGCTCTACGTCTGGTTGCCGGGCGAGCCTTGCTACAGCCTGATCACCGCCGAAGTGTTTGCCAATATCCATGGAGGCAAGTATCGCTTCTAAGGTATTCGCAATAAAAAAAGCCGCTTGATGCGGCTTTTTTTATTGCGGGTAAAACTAAACCTGATCAAGATGCAGTGGCT
>JASLEL010000084.1 GCA_030151145.1 Aquirhabdus sp.
GAATGGCATTGGATTCAGACAGGAACTCATCATCAGCAAGCTCAAGTAAGGGAATCTTGCCATTGGGGTTTTTGATGAGGAACTCGGGTGTACGAGTTTCCTGCTTCAGGATATCGACCGCAATCCACTCATAGGGCAATCTCAGTTGCTCAAGCAGGAGTTTGACTTTGTAACAGTTGCCGGAGAGTACATCACCGTAGACACGATACATTACCCACTCCATAAGCGCCTAAAAAATAGGCTTCACTTATAGCCCAGTGGTTACAAGATGGTCAAGTTAAACGTCACCGGATAGTCAGACAAAACAAAAACCCGCCCAACATAGCTGGGCGGGTTTTTTCAGACATTTAAGCAGTCGCTACCAGTTATTTGGCAGCTTGTTTGGCTTTGGCTTCCAGACGACGACGATGCAGCACTGGCTCGGTGTAGCCGTTTGGTTGCTTGCCGCCTTAGATGATCAGCTCGCGGGCAGCCTGGAAGGCGACCGACGTGTCGAAGTTACCAGCCATGTTCTGATACAGCGAGTCACCTGCGTTCTGCTTGTCTACGACAGCAGCCATACGTTGCAAGGTCTCATCGACTTGAGCTTCGGTGATGATGCCATGCTTCAGCCAGTTAGCGACGTGTTGGCTCGAGATACGCAGCGTTGCACGGTCTTCCATCAGGCCGATGTCGTGCAGATCAGGTACTTTGGAGCAGCCGACGCCTTGGTCTACCCAGCGAACGACATAGCCCAAGATGCCTTGGCAGTTGTTATCCAGCTCTTGCTTGATGTCTTCTGCCGACCAGTTGGTGTCTTCTGCGAGAGGCACAGTCAGGATGTCATCGACATTGGCCGGTACACGCTTCAGCAGCTCTTGCTGGGTCGCGAATACATCTACTTCATGGTAGTGCAGCGCATGCAGGGTCGCGCCGGTTGGCGATGGTACCCATGCGGTGTTGGCACCGGATTTCGGATGACCGATCTTTTGCTTGATCATTTCGGCCATCAGATCCGGCATGGCCCACATGCCTTTACCGATCTGGGCTTTGCCCGACAGACCGGTTGCCAGACCGACATCGACGTTCTGGTTTTCGTAGGCACCGATCCACTTAGCGGTCTTCATGCTGTTTTTGCGGATCATCGCGCCTGCCAGCATGGAGGTGTGGATTTCGTCGCCAGTACGGTCCATAAAGCCGGTGTTGATAAACATCACGCGGTCTTTGGCGATACGGATACACTCTTTCAGGTTGACCGAGGTACGACGCTCTTCGTCCATGATGCCGATTTTCAAGGTCAGCGGTGCCAGACCCAGTACTTTTTCGACGCGTTCGAACAGCTCAACTGCAAAGGCCACTTCTTCTGGACCATGCATTTTTGGCTTAACGATGTAGATCGAGCCAGTACGCGAGTTCTTGTGCGCGCCGTTACCTTTCAGATCGTGAATCGCGATCATGCTGGTGATAGCCGCATCCAGAATGCCTTCGAATACGTCTTCACCGTCAAAGCGGACTGCTGGATTGGTCATCAGGTGACCAACGTTACGGTTCAGCAGCAAGGAGCGACCGTGCAGGCTGAAATCTGTACCTGCTGGATTCTTAAAGGTCTTGTCGCCATGCATGACGCGGGTGTGTGGCTTGCCGTTCTTTTCAAACGTATCAGCCAGATCACCTTTCATCAGGCCGAGCCAGTTTTTGTAGACTTCGACTTTGTCTTCGGCATCGACAGCGGCGACGGAGTCTTCGCAGTCCTGAATGGTGGTCAGGGCGGCTTCAAGCTCGACGTTCTTGATACCGGCTGGATCGGTCTTGCCGATCGGGCTGTTGGCGTCGAACTGGATTTCGATGTGCAGACCGTTGTTTTTCAGCACGATGCTCTCTGGCGATGCGACATCACCCAGATAACCGACGTATTTGGCTGGATCTTTCAGGCCCGTGGTCGTGCCGTCTTTCAGCGTGACTTGCAGGGCGCCATCGACCAGTGCGTATTTGACTGCATCACTGTGGCTACCGGTGGCAAGACCGGCGGCCTTGTCGAGGAAGTGACGGGCAAATGCGATGACGAGGTTACCGCGTACTGGGTTATAGCCTTTGCCTTTCTCTGCGCCATTGTCAGTTGGGATCGCATCGGTGCCGTACAGGGCATCGTACAGGCTGCCCCAGCGAGCGTTAGCAGCGTTCAGTGCGTAGCGGGCGTTCTTGACTGGTACGACGAGCTGAGGACCGGCCATGGTGGCGATTTCAGCATCGATGTTTTCTGGGTCGACTTTGAAATCATCGCCTACGGGTACGAGGTAGCCGATGTCCTGCAGGAATTGCTTGTATTCGGCGAAAGATTTGGTTTTGCCGCCATTCTCATAATAAGCGTCGATCTGGGCTTGCAGCGCATCACGCTTGGCCAGCAGGGCTTTGTTCTTCGGTGTCAGGTCGGCAACGATCTGCTCCAGGCCGCTCCAGAAGGTATCGCTGGTCACGCCGGTATTCGGCAGTGCGTCTTGTTCGATGAAGTTGTACAGCTCTGGGGCAATCGCAAGCTTGCCTTTTTGAACATATGTCATGGTCTGTCCTATTTGCCTGATGAATGTGCTAGCAGTGCGCGTGATGCTAAAGAATCGCATCGTCATCACGCCTGTGTGAAAGCGGGATGAAAATAAAGTGCTTAATTATACTCGGTTGTGTCGGCAAATGCAGCTTGCCTGTGTGTGTAAGCTGTGTGAAGAAGCGGCAATTGACTCGCCAGTCAATCTCATGACTTAACTTCAAAATGACGACATCATGGCCGTGATTCCCGGCTGTAGAAACCCGTTTTAAAGCGTATGAAGTGACAGGCTGGTAAAATGATTTCCCACGACGCGGTCGGTATTTTATATAATCGCTTTTTGAATTCCCCCCATCTACGCTATAAGAGATCGGCCATGACTGTGACCCTCGGAACCCCCCTTCAATCCTCTGCATTCCGTGTTTTACTGTTGGGTTCTGGAGAACTCGGCAAAGAAGTGGTCATCTCGCTGCAGCGTCTGGGCGTTGAAGTCCATGCCGCAGATCGCTATGCCGATGCACCTGCCATGCAGGCCGCACATCGCGCCCATGTGCTGACTATGACCGATGCGGCAGCATTGAAAGCCCTGATCGCTGAGGTGAAGCCGAATCTGATCGTACCCGAGATCGAAGCCATCGCAACCGAAGTGCTGCTTGAAGTCGAAGCATCAGGTACGGCGACCGTAATCCCAACGGCCAAAGCCGCCAATCTGACCATGAACCGTGAAGGTATCCGCAAACTGGCGGCAGAGACCTTGGGTCTGCCGACTTCTTCCTATCGCTTTGCCGATAGCCTAGAGAGCTTTAAGGCCGCCTGTGACAACATCGGCTATCCCTGCTTTGTCAAACCCGTCATGTCGTCGAGTGGCAAAGGTCAGTCACGTGTCACCAGCTTTGAAGGTGTCGAGGCCGCATGGGACTATGCCATGCAAGGTGGCCGGGTGAATTCGGGCAAGGTGAT
>JASLEL010000098.1 GCA_030151145.1 Aquirhabdus sp.
CAATCCGGTCCGCTGCGAGGCTATTGGCGACCACCTGCGCACGTGCCTGCTCAATCCCCTGTTCGCGGGCTTCACGGAACACGGTTTGGGCATGCTCGATCACATTGCCAATCACTTTGGCATTATAGGTTGCTCCTGCAAGCCCGGTCAGAACAGGCATCGCACGGGACAGCCAGTGCGCAGGTACTCGTAGATTCAGACTGCGTACGAATTCATTAAACACTGTGCCTGCGGCCTGAATTTCTTCACCGCCATTGGCCAGTTGCTCCATGCCACGCTGGTCACCAGACTCCAGAATCGCACGCACACCACTTAAGACCAGCATGACGCCCTGCTTATCAGCCAGAAGCTCCAGATCCGCGTTTTTGAGCGCGGTAAAGATCAGTTCACGATCTCGTGGATGCTTCAGGTCAAAACCATAGCAATGGGCGACCTGACATACGGTGCGAATGGCCAGCAAGAGGATCAGTGGTAAATCCACCAATGCGCCGACGGCACCGGTTGCGCCTGTCAGGCCACCTTCGGCCATGGCGATCATGCGATTTTCTTCTAGCACCAAAGGAACCAGAGCTTCACAGCGGGCGATATCTCCGAGACGTAGCTCAATGATGTCTTCTACACCCGCCCATGCCTTAACGCGTGATACACCGCTACTTTGCTCGGCTATCGTGACTGCCTGACCGAAGATGTCTTCAATCCACAGATCCATGGTTTGAAAAGGGATCAGTTCCGACAGGAAAGACATCATGCCGCTGACACGTGAGCCCATGACCTGCTGTGTCAGGACCGGCAACTGCTGCTTGAATACATCACGCGCATCAATCTGCGCCGGCACATCACCTTGGAAGCGATGTCGACGCTGACTTTCGGATAATTGATTGAGCAGACGATCACCATTGTCGACCACTTTCTTGGCCTGAGTCGCCAGTCGCGATTTCCATGTATTCAGATCCCACGTTTGTGACATGCCTTTTTCCTTCTCGTTCGTCTATAGCTACGCATGATGTCTATGATGGACATCATCGCACCACTGCCCCATCAGACACAATCAGATTATTCCCCAATCTCGGGTTCAGGTATGGCATTGTCTGCGATGTATTTGTAATTCCGATGACCGGACCCTGTTTTAACACGATAAATTGTAAATAATTCCACCGAAAGTCAAGTACGCAGCAGACACGAACACCGACATATAAATGTGCTATAAGAGATCACGCTACAGAACAAAAAAACGCGCCATCGCATTTGATGCTAAGATATGGTCACGATTTTGATCAACGTTATTTCAGATTCAAAGGTTTGAGGATTTTACATGCGCCGTGTCGTCATTACTGGATTGGGAATTGTGTCATGTCTTGGCAACGACCGTCAGACTGTCACCGAATCATTGCGAGCAGGCAAATCAGGCCTTTCATTCAACCAGAGCTATGCTGATCTTGGAATGAAAAGCACGATCAGTGGCACACCGACCAATGTCGATGACTCGCGTATTGATCGCAAGCTTAAGCGTTTTCTCGCCAATGCATCGACATATGGCTATCTGTCTGCACTGGATGCGATCGCGGATGCGGGTCTGACATTAGATGATGTGGCTGGCAATCCCCGCATCGGCGTGCTGGGCGGCTCAGGTGGATCATCGACCGATACCATCGTCGCTGCCGCTGATGCGATGCGCAATGGTGGCGCACGTAAAGTCGGTCCGTTTGCGATCCCCAAGACCATGACCAGCACCGTTACTGCTGCCATTGCGACTGGTTTGAAGCTGCAGGGTATCAGTTATGCGATCGGCTCTGCCTGCTCAACCTCCGCACACTGTATCGGTCATGCCATGGAACTGATTCAACTGGGTAAACAAGATATCGTGCTGGCTGGTGCGGGTGAAGAAGAACACTGGACCCAGTCGCATCTGTTTGACGCCATGGGTACTTTGAGCACCAAATACAACGATGCACCTGCGACGGCTTCTCGTCCTTATTCGGTAGACCGTGACGGCTTTGTGATTGCCGGTGGTGGCGGTATCCTCGTGGTCGAAGCGTTGGATCATGCCAAAGCGCGCGGTGCACGTATTTTGGCCGAGATTGTCGGCTATGGTGCCAATTCCGACGGTCACGACATGGTTGCGCCGAGTGGCGAAGGTGCGATCCGTTGCATGCAGATGGCACTGGATATGGCTGCCCAGCATGATGTGACCGAGATTGACTATATCAATACTCACGGTACTTCGACACCAGTGGGCGATATTCCAGAACTGCATGCCATTCGCAAAGTCTTTGGCGACAAAGCGCCGCCGATCAGTTCAACCAAATCCATGAGCGGTCATAGTCTGGGTTCTGCTGGTGTACACGAGGCGATCTATTGCCTGCTGATGTTGGAAAGCGGTTTTATCGCACCTTCGATCAATATCACCGAGCTTGATCCGGAAGCGGCCGAATTTGATATCGTACGTACCGCACGACCCACCCAGCTCAATGCCGTGCTGTCCAATAGTTTCGGCTTTGGCGGGACCAATGCCTCGCTGATTTTCAAGCGTTATGAAGAGTAAGCGTCATTATGTTGTGGATTAAGGCTTTTCATATTGTCGCGGTGGTTTGCTGGTTTGCTGCGCTGTTTTACCTGCCGCGCCTCTTTGTCTATCATGCCCAGAGCACAGATGCCATCAGCATCCAGCGCTTTGAGTTGATGGAGCGCAAACT
>JASLEL010000111.1 GCA_030151145.1 Aquirhabdus sp.
CGGCTATGAATGCGCCTCGTGGTGTGCGCCTGCCACATGTACGCCGGATAACGGCTTGACGCCTAAGGTCCAGACTTTGGTGTCGAGCTGGTGGATGACCATGATGACCTCGAAGTGGCCGTTGTCCACGACGATGCGCTCGCCGATACGCGGCAGGGCTTGCAGTTCTTTGGTTACGAGGCGTTCGAGCTGGGCGTACTGGTCGTTCATCAGCACGATGACGGTATCAAGCATGGGTTTATCCTGATGTTCTTGTTGTGAATTTTTATATGGAGTAGTTGCTGTTCAATCGCTGAACCACTATACCTGCGCAGGGTTCAATCCACAAGTCTTTCTCCGCTGATCGCGCGGGGTGGATATGCATCACCATCCCGTTCACTCTCTGATATACTTCGCGCTTTAAATTTCACCGGATTCCCCATCGCTCGGGGCAATCCTGCATTGCGTGTACTGCGCGCGGTACACCACGGGACATCGAACGCGACATGACAGACGACATCTTAGAGCAGGTACGGATACGCCGCACCTTTGCCATCATCTCTCACCCTGACGCCGGTAAGACGACAATCACCGAAAAGCTGCTGCTTTGGGGCAAAGCGATTGCGGTTGCAGGCACGGTCAAGAGTCGCAAGAGCGACCGCCATGCGACCTCCGACTGGATGGAGATGGAGAAAGAGCGTGGCATCTCGATCACGACTTCGGTCATGCAGTTTCCCTATCGCGATCACACGATCAATCTGCTCGATACGCCCGGTCACGAAGACTTCAGTGAAGACACTTATCGCACGCTGACCGCCGTGGACTCGGCGCTGATGGTCATCGACGGCGCCAAGGGTGTGGAAGAGCGTACCATCAAACTGATGGACGTCTGCCGTATGCGCGACACGCCGATCATCTCCTTCGTCAACAAGCTCGACCGCGAGATCCGCGAGCCGCTGGAGTTGCTCGACGAGATCGAGACGGTGATGAAGATCCGCTGTGTGCCGATCACTTGGCCTCTGGGCCGTGGTCGTGACTTTGTCGGCGTCTATCATCTGGCGGAAGACCGCGTCTATCTCTATCAGCCCGGTCATGGCTCGGAGATCGTCGCGATCGAGAGCCGTCAGGGCTACGATCATCCCGACATCCGTGAGCGCATGGGATCGGAGTTCGACCGCTTTGTGGAGTCCTTGGAGCTGGTACAAGCGGCGAGTGATCCGTTTGACCTTGAGCTCTTCCTCGCGGGTAAACAAACCCCCGTGCTGTTCGGGACTGCGCTTGGCAACTTTGGCGTCGATCAGGTGCTGAATGCCTTTGTCGATTGGGCACCCAAGCCGAAAGACCATCCGACTGTACAGCGTGTGGTGAATTCGACCGAAGCGGCGTTCACGGGCTTTGTGTTTAAGATTCAGGCCAATATGGACCCGAAGCATCGCGACCGCATTGCTTTTATGCGCATTTGTTCGGGCAAATACGAAAAAGGTCTTAAGATGCAGCATGTGCGTGTCGGCAAAGAAGTACGCATCGCTGATGCGCTGACGTTCCTTGCGGGTGAGCGCGCACATCTGGAAGAAGCGTGGCCTGGTGATATTATTGGTCTGCATAACCATGGCACGATTCAGATCGGGGATACCTTCACGTCGGGTGAAAAGCTGCACTTCACCGGGATTCCGCACTTTGCGCCGGAAATGTTTCGCCGTGTGCGTCTTAAAGATCCGCTCAAGTCCAAGCAACTGCAAAAAGGTCTGAAAGAGCTGTCTGAAGAGGGCGCGACACAGGTCTTTATGCCGTTTAACTCCAATGACCTGATTTTGGGTGCGGTTGGGGTACTGCAGTTTGAGGTGGTGGCTTTCCGCCTGAAGGAAGAATACAAGGTCGACTGTGTCTATGAGCCGATCAGTATTGCCACGGTGCGCTGGGTGTCGTCGAGCGATGAGCGCAAATTTGAAGAGTTCAAGAAGAAAGCCCATGACCAGCTGTCACAGGATGGCGGCGGCTTCCTGACCTATCTCGCCCCGAGCCGGGTCAATCTGCAGCTGATGCAGGAACGCTGGCCCGATATCGAGTTCCGCGCGACACGGGAACATCGGGAATAAACACGAATACGGCCAGTCGCGCCGAATCGTGCATGTCTAACAGCCTGAATACGAGGGTCTCATGCCAATGGGACCCTCGTGAATGTGTGTAAAAATAAAATCCGACGTCTCAATGCGTCATCTGTGAAGAACAACAAGAGCAGCACCGCCTGTCGGGTATCGGCAGACGACCAGAACAAACAAGGAAGGTAAGATGAAAATGCGTCAATACATGCAATTCATAGGGATTGTGATCGTCAGTATGGGATTGAGCGCCCTGCTGACCGCGTGCAGTGATTCCAAAGCGGCAAATGATCACAATCTCGGTAATGCGATACAGCAACATCTCCGCCATCAGGGCTATCTGTGTCTGGCAGGCAGCGCTTGGCCCGTGGTGGTCGACGCCAATGACCTGCATATGCAGGCCCGCTTCCCGCGTGGTATCGCAAGCCAGATGGCCTACCTTGAGAAAGCGGGCCTCGTGACCGGTACCGATGTGACCCTGCCGACGCAAAGCCTGTATGGCAGTACCGGTCGATCCTATACAGTGACCA
This sequence comes from Aquirhabdus sp., assembly GCA_030151145.1. Taxonomy (GTDB): domain Bacteria; phylum Pseudomonadota; class Gammaproteobacteria; order Pseudomonadales; family Moraxellaceae; genus Aquirhabdus. The sequence goes on from JASLEL010000111.1 coordinate 2,609, forward strand.
AGGCAGGTCAGGCTTTTTATCATGATCCTTCGGAGGATTATCTGGGACAGACGCAGGGCGGCGCACTGTGCTATGCCCAGAAAAAATTTGTGGCACTGGCTTCATGGATGCCGATCGATGCGTCGGCGGATCTGGAAGTGATTGCCAACTATACCTATCAGCCGACCGATATCGCCCCTTGGGCGCAGAGTCCTGAATTTAAGACGACATTCACCGATGAGGCGACCGCGCTGGCAACCCCTAAGCCTGAGCGACGCAGTCTGATCCTGACCGATGGTCAGTGGCAGATGAAAAATACCTCTTCGACGCTGTCGGGTGGCTAAGTATTGTGCAAACGGATGTGGTCTGGTCTAGCCTGACCTTGCTTTGCGTCGGCGTCAGGGTTTGGTTGAGTCCCTAAAAAAGGCGTAAGATAACAGCCTGTCTCATCCGCGCCTGCCAGACGCGGCAGGGCAGGCAGTGAACGCACAAGGGAGCTCATGGCATGAAATCACAGATAGGGCCGCAGATGCAGGGTTTGGGCTTGCGCATACGTGAGCATCATCAGACATTCGGGCCTCGGCTGCTGCTGGTATCGGCGATGCTGGCATACTCAAGCCTAAGCCATGCCAACCCAGTCGCAGACAAGCCGGTTCCGCTGATTACCTCTCCCACGGTGCGTGCTGCGGCAAGTCAGCCCATCGTTGTCGTGCCATCCGCGCCGACCCATGGACTGCTGGGCCTCGGTGGTCTGGGTGCAACGACACAGCCCATGCACGCCACACAGCGCACCTATAGCGCCGCGCCGCGCCATGCCTGTACCAGCAATTGCGTCAGTGGCAGTAGCAACAATGGCAGCAATAGCAATAACACCCCCGCCAGTGCTCAGGCCACGGTGCTGGTGCTGACCGCCATGGATAAGTGGATGGCTGGAGATATTGAGCGTGCCGTGCTCAAGATGGCACAGGGCATGGCGAACTCACCCAGCACAGGCACGCTGCCGGAGCGCCTGCAAGCCTTCGTCGATCATGCACCTGACGGCGGTCATGGCTATAACATGACGATCAACAGCAGTATTCTGGGCCAGTCAGCTGACGGTGCGCTGGTGGTGGTCTCGGTCGACGGCTACTTTTATACGGGCGGTGCGCATGGTTCGGCTACGCGTGTGCTGCTGAACTTTGATCGGCGGCATCATCGGCTCCTGACGCCGAAGGATATCCTGCAGCAGGGGCAGAGCTTCAAACAGAATCCCGCCCTGTATCCGCTCTACCATGCGCAGTTTGCCCGCTTTGTCAAAGAGAACGGCGAGGACAATCTGGCTGACTACGAGAAGATGTGGAAGTTTCATCTCTCGGATCAATGGCGTCTGGGCGAGCTGGGCTTAGTCATGCAGTATGGTCAGTATGATATCGGACCGTATGTGATCGGTATGCCGGAGCTGACGGTGCCCTACAGTGCCCTGCATGGCATTATTCGTCCAGAGTACCTGCGACCTGTACAGGCGACCCGCCAGACCGGCGAAGCCTGTCCTTGTCCCACGCTGTGATGGGGAGTAGCGCGTGACCAGCCTGCATGTGGCGTCACCTGAGCTTGCGACCTGCACGGTGCAGGAGGCGGGAGACGATCCCATGCTGCCGCTGCATCTGATCGACACCCATACCCACTTCGATAGCGACGACTTTGATACGGACCGTGACCTGCTCGCATTGCAGGCTCGGCAGCAGGGCGTGGATGCGCTGATCCTGATCGGCTATGTGGCGCGTTATTTTGATCGGCTGTGTCGTGTGCAGGATCATCTGCATCAGCTTGTACCGCAGCCGCTGCACCCGGTTGATCCGGCGACAGACCCGCATTTCACCCCGCTCATTCAGGGTCCGGTGACTTTGCTGGCGCCGGGACTGCATCCCTTTTATATCCGCGAGCATCAGGAGGACGATCTGCACTTGCTTGAGCGCCTGCTGCAGACTCGGCACTGTGTGGCGGTCGGTGAGATCGGTCTGGATACCTATACGCCTGAGATGAAGATCCCTGCGGTCTATGCGCGGCAGCAGGATTTCTTTGCACAGCAGCTGGAGCTTGCCAAGCTCTACCAAAAACCTGTACTGCTGCATATCCGCCGCGCGCATGCCGATAGCCTGGCAATCCTGAAGCGCCATCGCTTTGCCTATGGGGGCATCGCGCATGCCTTTGGCGGTGGGATCGAGGAGGCCAAGAGCTTTATCAAACTCGGCTTTAAGCTCGGTATCAATGGCCTCGTCACCGACCCCAACGCCAAGCGTCTGCGCCAAGTGGTGCAGGCGGTGGGGGCTGAACATCTGGTGCTGGAGACTGACTGCCCTGATATGACGCCGATCTGCTGTCGCAATCCGGCGGAGGCCCATACGCGTAATACCCCGGTCAATCTGCCGGTGGTGCTGGAGACCTTATCCCAGCTTCTGAATGTGGATAAACAACTGCTTGCCGTCCAGCTTTGGCATAATACCCGCCTGTGTCTTGGGCTCGACTGGTCATATGGTCAGGCGCGCTGGGACTGACTTCCTTACTTTTGTTTTCTTTCTTTAAATACCGATCTTTACCATGACTGATGCTGCTGTTCCCGAACCTGATCTGAATCTAACGCCGGATAGCGACCACGCGGCCCCAGACGCTGCGACGTCAGATGACTATGACCGCCGCTTTGGCGGCACGGCGCGGCTGTATGGTGAGGCGGCGTTTGGGCGCTTTGCTGCGGCGCACGTGGTCGTCGTGGGCGTAGGCGGGGTCGGTAGCTGGGCGGTCGAGGCATTGGCGCGCAGTGGGGTCGGGCATCTGACGCTGATCGATATGGATGTGCTCGTGGCGTCTAACGTCAACCGCCAGTTGCCTGCCTTAAGCGAGACCTTCGGGCAGGACAAGATCCATGCCATGGCGGCACGCGCACGCAGTATCAATCCACGTATCAGGCTCACCCTGATCGATGATTTCCTGACGTCGGAGAATGTGCCTGAGATTCTCGCCCAGCGTCCCGATGTGGTGCTGGACTGTACCGATGATGTCAAAGCCAAGATCGCGCTGATCCTGCATTGTCGTTTTCACAAGATCCCGCTCATCGTCGCGGGTGCGGCGGGAGGCAAGACCGATCCGCTCAAGATCCGCGTCGCTGATCTGTCGCGCACCGAGCAGGACCCCTTGCTCGCCAAGATCCGCAGCCGTCTGCGCCAGCAATACAATATGTGCAAGAACCACAAGGATAAATTTGGCGTGCTGTGCGTATACTCGCTGGATAATCCCTATATCCCGGATACCAGCTGTAACGCCAGCGGTCTGCAGTGTGGTGGCTATGGCTCGGGGATGACTGTGACGGCAAGCTTTGGCATGGTCGCGGCAGCCGAGGCGCTCAAGAAGATTGGGCGTTAGAATCTTCAAATGCATCTCAGCACCTTTGGTTGATATAGAGGATGGATGGTCCTATAGGTTTGCGGATCATGTTGTTTGAATTTTGGGCTATTTACATGGATGCAATGCTGCTTTTCTTACCTTAGGATTGTTGGTTGTAAGAAGCTCGCCATCAGGTAAAACTAGCTTAAATAGTCTTTGTATATTTTTGTCATTTGTGGCGATGCGTTTTTCCAGTAAAGCATAAATAAGATACTCCATATCTAAAGCATCATGAACAAGTGTGTCTGAATCTTTTGGGTCAAAAAAGGCTGCGTCAGGGAATTTAATGCAGTTGACTGTATATAAAAATAGCGCCTGAATAAATCTGAAGCTTACAGATTGGTGATTGGTTTCCATGGTTTGGGAGATAAGTGATTTTGGATTTTTCTTTATCTCCTCATACTGCTTTGAAACCCAATTATTTTGATCTGTGGCTATGATTTGCTCTATTTCTTCTTTTGCATTTTTTCTACTCAGGTTGCTTTTTGCAACGAGTTCAGGATACGTTTCTATTAGAGTTTTTTTACA
>JASLEL010000124.1 GCA_030151145.1 Aquirhabdus sp.
TTTAGTTTTTCCAGCCTTCTATGCGGACTTAGCGCTCTCTCTGCTGCGCACGCGTCATGATGATGGTCATCGCTACCTTAACGCGATCGGCTTTGATGCGGAGGATGTGAATCGCCCAGATAAATTCCTGACATGCGAGCAATTTGCGCATACTTTGAAGGTCTGTCTGGATCAGGTGATGCCGGGTCAGCCTGAATTCATCCAACTGCTCGAACATCTACCATTAACTGCGCATGGATTGCTGGGCATTGCCACGATGACTGCAGAAACGGTGAGCGATGCAATGGATACCGGCATCCAATATTTTTCATTACTCTTGCCTCATATTCACCTTCACAGGGAAATAGTCGGCGCAGCAACGGTGGTATGTGTGCATCGTAGTTTAGATTTCGGCTCACCTTACGATGAAATTCTGACAGAACTGGTGATCGCAAGTTTTGCGTATATTGCTGAATTTTCGGTTGTTAAGACCATCGCAAACAATGCCGCCAAGCGCAGCCTTGAAGTGCGGTTTAGACATCAATGCTCTGGCAATCCCGGGAGTTATGATGCCTATTTTGGCAAACCTGTCCGGTTTGGGTATCCCATTGATTGCTTCGTCATTAAAAATCACGTATTGCAAAGAAAGTTAGCAACTGCCAGTGCAACCGTTCATCACGCATTACGTGCGCAATTAGACCATCAGCTGAAAACGATTCCCCTGCAACAATTATTGAGCCACCGTGTGAAACGTCAACTGATGCAAGGACTACTACAAGGTGAGGTCATCTCGGCTGAGGCTGTTGCCCGGCAATTCGCCATGTCTGCGCGCACGGTCGCACGCCATCTGAAGGTGGAAGGAACATCCTTTAATCAACTGGTCTCACAAGTCCGTATAGAGCATGCCAAGAACCTGCTACTGCTGAGCCGTGTACCATTAGTAAAAATAGCAGCGTTGTCAGGCTTCAGCAATCAAGCGGCATTCACGCGTGCATTTAAAAATAGCACGGGACAAACTCCCGGCCAGTTTCGCACATCAGTTAGTCCGTTTTAGCACCTGACTCAACCAGACCATCAGATGTGCCTCATGCCATGATGCATCCATCATCTTGTCCATAAAAGGTAAAAGTTGTCTGCTTTGATCAAAGGCAACATGATGTACTGGCTTGGATATGATGCGGCAGATGATCCCGATGACCTTTTTACCTTTTGCAAACTCCTCCTCCAACAAACTGTTAAATGCCTATGCTTTGCTCCAAAAATTACCGGGCGGCCTTTCCCTGCTGTCCAGATATATCTGCAGGGTCGCGCCCTATTTTCAAAGCGTGAATCCTACGATTGAACGGCTTGAGAATGGCTATTGTCAGGCGGTTATGTCGAAACGATGGAAAGTTGAAAATCACATCGGGACCGTACATGTCATTGCCATTTGCAATGGGCTTGAGTTTGTGATGGGGGTATTGGCTGAGGCTTCGATTCCTGCACACCTGCGATGGATTCCCAAAGCTATGCATGTGGAATATGTCGCCAAGGCGGATTCGGATGTACAACTCATTGCATACGCAGATCCTGATGTCTGGAAACCCGGTGATGTCAAGATCAATATTCAGGCATTACGTGCCGATGGTCAGGCTGTCGTGATCGGATACATCTCCCTCTGGGTGAGCGAAAAGCCCAACCAATGATCACGCATCACTGGTATGTCATTAGCGCGGCAGTCTGGGTGGTTTCTGCGGACTGTGGGTGGCCTGTACGATATAGACACCCAGTATGCGGTCATACCACGTCGGCAGGGGCCCATTGAGAAAGGCAAGGCCAAATGGCAAGAACAACGCAAACAGCAGCAATGCCATGCCGATGATCTCAAGCAGAAACAGCAGCAGGTTGAGCGTGCCGTCCGGATCGATCAGAGAGAAATCCTGTAGCCGAATGGGTGCAAGATCGGGGTTGATCATCGCGAGGCCGAGCAGGCATACCAGCAAGAGTGGCATCCCCAGACAGCGACTGACCAGACCATGTAGCCAGATCCGCAGCCCTGTGACGGCTGCTGATGCGGGTGGTTGCGGTAGTTTCTGGATACGATTGAGCAGTTGCCCCGGACTTCGCTTGCGGATCAGCGTCAGGCCGAGGTCAAAGACTAGATAACTGGAGATGGTGAGCATCGATAGTGGCGATTGATGCCATAGTAAGGGTATTAATGCATGTACCGTGATCGAATTTGTTACATGTAACAAATTCCAACCAATGACTAGGCATAGCCAGATCCAGAGTGTACTGTCGATGGCGTGATCGGCAAGACCCGCACGGATGCGTTCATGGCGTGTTGCCGCACGATAAAGCTGCCCATGAGCGGTATACGTCATGGGCAGTTCAGGGGGCAGGCTGGATGTCATAAAGGATTCGTCACGAGGGTCAGCCCGTGGTTTCATCGCTTTCAAGTGGATGAATGAGGCGGGTCGCGAGGACTTTATCGATGCGTTTGCCGTCCATATCCACGATCTCAAAACGCCAGTCCGCCCACGTGATGGTATCCAATGTCTGTGGGATACGACCCAGCTGCATCATCATCAGACCTGACAGGGTGTTGTAGAGGCCGCGCTCTTCTTCGGGCAGGGCTTTGATATGCAGATGGTCTTTCAGATCATGGCTGGACAGCAGGCCATCCAGAAGCCATGTGCCGTCTTCGCGCTTGATGGCATAAGAGTCGTCGATGTCATTGGTTTGGAATTCACCGGTGATGGCTTCGATCAGATCCTGCAGTGTGACGATACCCTGTATATCTCCGTACTCATCGACGACCAGCGCCATCTCGGTCTTGGAGCTGCGCAGCAGGTTCAACAGCTCCATGCCGTTGAGTGATTCTGGCACATACAGGGGGGCGTGCATGAGGGCTTCAAGATCTACCGGCTCGTGCTTGAGCGCTTGAGTCAGAACGCTTTTTGCAGTGACCACGCCAATCACATCATTGATACTGTCTTTGCAGACCGGAAAGCGGGAAAAGCCGCTGTTCTGGATCAGCTCCAGCACTTTTTCGGCACTGTCATCGATGGAAAGCCATGTGACATCGAGACGTGGAATCATCAGACTGGCAATTTTGCGGTCATCCAGACGAAACACGTTACGTACCATCTGATGCTCTTGCGCATCAATCAGGCCGCTCTGGGAGCCTTCGATGAGCATGGCATGGATTTCGTCCGAGGTCATTTTGGGACCTTCGGTATTGCGCACACCGATGATACGCAACACGAGATAAGTCGAGCCAGACAGGAAACGCACGACCGGCAGCATGACGGCAGTCAGCCAGAGTACTGGGCGTGAAACGATACGGGCAATGCTCTCAGGAGCGATCTGGCCCAGACGCTTGGGTGCAAGCTCACCGATCACGATATTGACATACGTGATGATGGCAACGACAAAGACGATGGATAAGGGATGTGCCAGCGTATCGCGCATACCGAAGTCGCGCAGCATATCGGCCAGTGAGTCGGACAGGGCAGCTTCGCCCAGGATACCGCTTAAGATGGTGATGGTAGAGATGCCGATCTGCATGGTGGACATGAAGTCCGCCGGGTCTTCCGCCAGTTTGGCGGCGGCGATGGCACCGCTGTCGCCCTCGTCGATCCATCGTTGCAGACGGGCTTTGCGGGAGCTTACAAGTGCCATTTCTGACATGGCAAAGAGGCCGTTCAGGACGATTAAGAAGAATAAAATCAAAATCGTCATAGCAGCGCATCCGCCATTAGGTGAGTAATCATGTTCCTGTCACTGAAGGTTGAAAGTTCAACCGCTTAAAGGTCATGCACGGGTAAGTGCATGTTAAACGATAGGTAATGCCACTCTACCGTGTTTGCGGGTAATGCTCAAGGGGCTTTTCCGGCGCACGTGGGCTGTGCTTGAAAATGTGACGGAGTACACATCCCGGATGTGCTGGCAACATATCCGGGATGCAAGAAAATCGTCAGGATTTATTACTGGCGGGCAATTGCGCGGGGTTGGCCTGTACGACGACGGTTTTGGCCAGTCGGTCATGCAGGGTGCGGTGATGCTCGGTGAACAGAAAAATAAAATCCACCACAAAGACCAGCGTGCCGATCAAGGGCAGATTGTAGAGCAGATTGAACAGCATGGTACGGATCAGCACACTCTGCGTCGGGCGGGCGCGCATGACTGTCTGCTGATCAACGATGCGGATCTGAAAGAGGATCTTGCCGATACTCTGGCCGCGCTTGGCGATCAGCACGAACTGCACCAGCGTGAGCGCAAAGAATGCGAGTAGCATGGCATAGCGTGTGGCATCCGGGATCAGCGCAATGATCTTCTGCTGGATGTCGGGTGAGGGCATGACCGACTGTGCCATCAGCGCATTGACCTGTGCAAAAGTAGCCTGCGGCAGCGTGGTGAGCAACACGATCATGATGAGCAGCACGGTGATGAACATGTCGATCAGCGCAGCCAGAATGCGTGTTCCGCTACTGGCGAGCGTGGTTGTGGTGCCGCCGTAGCTCTGGTCTGAATATGCGGCGCTGGCGGCCAGGCTCTCAATCGGCAGGTCGTTGTGCGGCGCAAAGGGGCTGCTGGGGTCAGCGACTGTAGCCGTCGGGAGATACACCAGCTTGCCGCCGGTGAGCTGTCCAAGCGGCAGCCAGTTGTCCATGCCTTCGTGCCAGGCCAGATCGGTGAGGACGACCTGATGGTTGGCCAGCATGGCATTGACTTGCTCCAGCGTATAGGGACCGGCCTGCTGATTGTTACGTGCCAGATAGATTTGCATGGGAGAAAACCTGATTCATCAATCCAAGAAGGGGCTGATTTTTAAGATAAGGGCGGATGAGCAAAAAATCCAGCGGGATACCAACGGGCGATGCTGAAAAACAAAAAAACTGCATCTGATCCGTGTCTGGATGGCTATGCGCCCCAGCCCGGGCAGTCCGGGATGGGGCGGGTGTATTATTTGTCGTTCTGGTGCTGCGCAAGGAAAAACCAGGTATCCAGCACCGAGTCCGGGTTCAGGGAGACCGAGTCGATGCCCTGTTCCATGAGCCACAGTGCCAGATCCGGATGGTCGGATGGGCCCTGACCGCAGATGCCGATGTATTTGCTGGCTTTATTGCAGGCTTGTATCGCCATAGACAGGAGCGCCTTGACTGCCTCGTCGCGCTCATCGAACAGATGAGAGACGATGCCAGAGTCGCGATCCAGACCTAAGGTGAG
>JASLEL010000140.1 GCA_030151145.1 Aquirhabdus sp.
ACAACGCTGGCTCAAGTGAACCAAGCTCAAAATTATCATTCAGAAAAAGCGCATCAAATCGGGCCGCTTCCAGCTTCTGCGCGTAACCAATGTAATGCGCAATCTCAAACGATGCATCGACCTCTGTCTCCGGATGCCGCCAGCCAGCCAAATGACTGCCGGCACCTGAGAGAAACGCGCCTAAACGTAAATGATCTGGCCTGCGTGTCATATCGTGCTTACTCATGCCAGATAGGCAGATGGCACTGCCCGTCGATCACCTGCAGCATTAAAAGGAATCGGCTGACCGCGTTTTTTAAATTTCAATGGCAGCCAACGTACACGATCAGGTAATGACGGCTCGACAAAGAAATGTCTGCTCGCAGCCATGGCATCCGTCATTTTTTGCGGATAGATCACATAGTCATACCCCTGCTCCGCCCACAGTGGCATGATAATGGGGATTTCTTCGATGATGTATTCAAGGCATTTTTTTGCCGCCAGATCCGTATCGGCAAAAGGATCGCGAATTTTCAGGCGATCAATAAATACTTGAATCGTCGATTGCACAGCCGTCCTAAATCCTTCGGATTCATCAAAATGCTGCTCAATCTTGCGCCGCCATTCGGAATACTTGGGGTCCGATAATTCATCGATCCAACGGGTAATGGTGACGTCCATCGTCAGGGCAGACAGTGCTGGCGCATTACGCTGTAGCCATTTCTGTCCTGCACTGATCGACAGTGCCAGTGCTTCGGCTGTACTGGCCGCATCTACGTTATGCCGCTGCAGTGTGTCCGCAACCACCACCTTGCAGTGTGCAAAACCTGATTCATTGAGCAGATGGATCGCCGAATACAAATACTGATCTTCGTGATAATCCTGCCCAACGCTGATGGCCAGCACACAGGTCTTCCCTGCAAAGTCGTGCTCTTCACCACCCTTATTAAAATACGCTTTTAAGTTGATTAACTGAATCGCACTCATCATCTTTCTCCTTCAACTCCAGTAGGCCAGAGGTTTGTCATCACCGAAATAACCGATAAAGGAACTCAATGTCACCCGATGGCTGTGATCCGACGGACGCACAGCGTGAATCAGTCTAGGATTCAGCAAGATCAGATCGCCGGGCACAGGTTTGATGACTGAGGATGGCGGCGGCAGGATGTCGCGATCCAGACCATAGCCTTTATCTCCCTGTAATCGTTTGTATTCTTCTTCAGACGGCTCGAGATCCCACATCTCAAGCTCCCCGCCCTGCTCCGGAATTTCGATGTAGATATTGACCGATAGCTGCTTGAGCAGTGGCTGATCCAAAACCGGGGCATTGCGTGTCAGATTGTCGGTATGTGGGATCAGCTCAACCCCCGTGCGCTGAAAGCGACAGACGCCGACAAAGCATTTTTGCCCATCCAGTTGCAGGAGCCCTGCACCATGTGGCCACACCTCATCCAAGAGCAGCCGCCATTCATCAATGGGCGATGCATAAGGTTTGAATGACTGACGGATCTTGCGGATATTGTCGAGTGCCACTTCGTGATAGCGCTTGCGATCGTGATCGCCTTTCACTTCAATAAACGCATGCCCGATACGGACGTACTCCGTCTGATCATCCAGCATGGTCCGTGCTTGATGCGCGTAGAGTTTCTCTTTTGCCCGCGCGACGATTTCGGCGGAGGCAAAACCCTTGATATGGATGCCGAAGGCTTTGCCCTCGATCACATTGCGAATGTGCTGACCACTCAACTCAGTGATCGTAACGGATTGAAACATGTCACCTCCTCATGCCCATTAGGTCATTCATATATCGGTATTAGAAGTACCTGTCAGGGCATGTGTCTTCTGATCCTTAAAAGCATCATACTCAGCAATTTAAAATAAAAAAAATACATTTTATGCATAACAAAATATAAAATAATTTTATTTATCCGTTTGGATAATTCATCAGGAATTCACATAAGTAGACATGATCACGCCATGACCACGTGTAGATCGCAGATCTTTAGAAATAAAAAAACGGCCTGTCACAGACCGTCATTCAGACGAATAAACTACTAATAAAACATGATGTTATATTTTAATCATCCAAAGTCCCCATCATGCAGGTATGCTTACAGCAGCAATGGTCGCAGGACTTCATAGCCCTTGGTCGGCTTTTGTGGGTTAAAGTCATAGACACGCTTACTGTGATACAGACCCAAACGGGATAGCGCCTCGGCAATCGCGATTGCCGTTGCCGCAGGATCAATCACAGGGACATCAAAACCGGCTTTGTGCAGGCGTAAAGACACGGCCTCAGCCATCCCCAAAAAACCGGTACACCCAAGCACGATTACATCGGCCCGATCCTCAGTGATCGCCTGTATCGCCTGTTTGGCCAAGGCGTCATGCAGCACCTCGGTATCCGCCAGAATGTTCAGTACGGGGATATCGATGACCCGAATGGACGCCAAATGATGTTCGACGCCATATTGGCGTGCCAGATTGCGGATTAATGGTCGTACCGATTCAACGACGGAGATCACCGAGAAGGTATGACCCAGCAATGCGGCGACATACATGGCGGTCTGCCCTGGACCTAAAACGAGTATGTTGCTGATTTCGCGTGCGGCGACGAGCCCGGGATCGCCAAAGCATGAAATAATCACCGCATCCACACCGTCCTGCTGCGCCAATGCGACCTGCTCCAGGATGCCGGGAACCGCCAGAGCCGCATCCGTTTCGGTTTCGATGGATGCGGGTCCGATCCGCAAGGTTGCATAGGATACGTCCGCGCCCTGTTGCTGTAGCCCACCTAAATACCGCTCCAGATCGGCCTCGATCAGACTGCTCTGGTCGGTAAAATGGGGCGAAATAATCCGAATTTTAGCCATGACTTAACTCTCCTTATACGACACTGCAGAATCGTGATGAATGGCCTCAGCACGCGGCCTGCGCAATAACGACCCGATCAGCACGACAGAGAAAATCGTCACCAAGACCAGAAACCACATCACCGCGTGATAGCCTGAAAGAAAGGCATCATTGATCCATGCCAGCGGCACCGGGAATGTCGTGTGCTGACTCAAAGCAGCAGCCTGCTCTGGATTAGACACGGCCTGTTGCAGCCAGATGGTCGTGCGCGACAGATGACTGGACTCGGCCAGTTGTCCAACCGCAAAATAGCGGTAAATTTGCACACTGAACGCCAGCCCGATGCAGCCGCCGAGATTATGCAGCGTGGTTAACGTACCAACGACCACCGAGCTTTTATCTGGTGATACGGATGAAATCGCCTGTACGGTCGATGGCCCAAGTACGGCGGCCCATGCCAGACCAAAGACGGCAAAAGCCAAGAGAATGGTCCAGAGCGGCGTCCCATGGCTGAAAGTCGTCTGAATGACCGCCGAGACCGTAAACAGGATCAATCCAGAGATAAAAATCCGGGCAGGTCCTCGTGCATCCACCAGGCGGCCGATCACGGGAGACAAGAATGCAACACCCAGCGTCGTGGGTAACAGAATCCAGCCGATCTGACTGGCGTCCGCATGCCGTATGATCGCAAGATAGAGCGGCATGACAAAGAACGCCGAACAATAAAACACAGCCAGACTGGCACTGGCTACGGCACCCGCAATAAAGCGCCGGTTAAGGAACAAATAGACATCCAGTAGCGGCGATTTGACATGTGTTTCGGTCCAGACAAAGGCGGTCAGTGCCACGACGGCAATCACCAGTAAGGACCATGACTGTAGCGCTCCCCAGCCCCATTGCTCACCAAAAATAATGAACGAAATAAGCGTCGGCAGCGCAATGAGCAACAGCAGTGAACCAGTCCAGTCCACCTTCCCACTGCCCGCTCTGGATTCAGAGACACTGCGTATGCTCAGCAAGAGGCTGAAGATGATAAAAGGGATATTAATCAGAAAAATCCACTGCCATCCCCACAGCGCCGTGATGATCCCGCCGGCAACAGGACCGGCAGCCAGCCCTAATCCATTGGTCGCAAACAAAATTCCAAATGCCTTGCCTTGCTCCTGTGGCGCAAAGGCATGTGCCACAATCGCCGCAGATGTGGTATACAACACCGCGCATCCGATGCCCTGT
>JASLEL010000173.1 GCA_030151145.1 Aquirhabdus sp.
AAAGTGATACCTAATCCCCAGAGACCCCAAATCTGCTCCTTGGGATTAATCATGCCTAAGAGAAAAAGTACTACCATGATGATCGGTGGCAGCACCATCAGCCATGTCCGGCGGCGGCCCAGCCGTGCGATCTTGACCGAATCCAGCACCGGTGCCCAGATGGGTTTGCATGAATAGGGAATCTGCATCAGCGTCAGTGCGCCGATGGTCTTTAAGTCCAGATGATACGTGTCGGTCCAGGCCGGAATCAGGTTCAGAAACACAAACAGTGGCAGACCGGACGAGAACCCCAGCACGATACACAGAAACATCCGTTTCCAGAACCCCGGATGGCGACGGACGCTCGTTGCGGCAACGTCCTCGACAACAGTGGATTCAGATGATGGTACAGGTGGAACAGACATGGTCATGAGCAGATCTACACGTATAGGAAACAACAGCAATAAGGGCAACAGCCGGTACGGCTTGCAATGCAGAATCGTACCTGAAGGACGGGCAGGCTTAAGAGTAGCGGGAACTGATCTTTTTTGCCAGAATAGAGCGGTATAAAAAACACGGGGTCTTTACCGCGTACCCATCAACGCAGGATGTGTTATGTCGATTAACTTCATCGCAACGCAGGCCCTACTCTCCTGCAGGCAGGCCGTGATGGCCAGTCAGTCCGCCAGTGTCCCCGGTTTTCCTTACACCTCGGTGGTACCGATTGCCATCTCGCAACACGGGCAGATTTTTTCGCTCATGAATGACACTGCACCGCACACGCAGAATATCCTGATCGATGCGCGCGTATCTCTCTTGCTGCATAACGATCTGGAAACCAACTGGCAGGCCGCGACTCGCCTGTCCGTGCTCGGTCATATGCAACCGCTACGCGACGACTCCCCCTCTTTCTTGCATGCCCGTCACACTTTTTTTCGGATCCATCCAGATCTGGAGAGCCTGAACGACTCACACGATGCCCATTTCTGGCGGATTGAACCGATCCGTTTTCGGCTGATCGCAGGATTTGGCCGCATTCAATGGATGGCACGCATAGACCCGGAGCTGTTTCCCTTAAGCGATGATGATCATCAGGCACTGGCACATAGCCTGCGAGTACAAGGTTTTCATGCCCATGTGATTCAGGCGGGCAGCTATGGCATACAGATACTGGAGCAGGGTCGCATCCGGTTTCTCGCGCTCAAAGAGCCTGCAGATCATCTGGAAGACCTGATTCATCAATTACATGCCGGGCAGTTCGACGACCCTGCACTATTAGACTGAAGATAAAGGCCAGATGGGCAGTTGCTGATCACCTCAGGCAGCCTGTATGTCCATTACAACACGGTCGCTTAACGCTCAAGCGGGCCTTTATATGATTGCGGACATGTTTCATCACAATATACGCATGAAAACCCGCACATTCGGTCTTTTTCTTGTTGTAAAATCTGTTACACTCAAAGAAAGATTGACCTGTACGGCACCACCGAAACAGCAATTAATGTTCTGATTTTGCTCATATTACTGTAATACCATCAATGACAATACCAACTGATTCTGCGCCACCCTCACTCCCTTCTGAAAACAGTCTCGACAGTACCTCGACGGTACCCCCTGAAAACCGGCCTAAAGCCACCAGAAAAAGCACACGATCCACGATGAAGACCACTGATAACGCCATGGATAGCACTGAAGTCACTACTACACCATTGATGGACGCGGATGAAGCCGCCCAACGTCTGAATGATTCGGCCAAATCGTCGACTGCCCGCACGACCCGTGCTCGCAGTCCGGCCGCAGCATCAGCACGCCGCGGCAGTCAGGCGACCGCTAAAATCAATGCCGCGCCCGCAGATACTGCTAGTATGCGCACCCCTGAGCGCGCCGGTCATGAGGCCGCATTGCCGACCAGCGGCGCATTACGACCTTTAAGTGCATTTCCTGCACCTCAGGCCAGTATTCGTAAGATTCCACTGCCCGCCAGCGGCTACCTGACGGCCGAGCAATTACGCCGCAACCCCAATCTTGCCAATATTCCGGCCAGTACACGACGCGTCAAACCCCTGAATGACTTTCTGGGTCAGGATCGGGCCCGCGTATCGGTAGAGACTGCGCTCTCCTTACCTTTTGATGGCTACAACATCTTTGCGGTCGGGACCAGTGGCCTTGGCAAACGGACCATGCTCAAACGCATGCTGGCAGGACAGGCTGCCCATATGCCGACACCGAGCGATTGGGTGTATGTCAATAATTTTGCCAACCCACGCCAGCCCACGGCACTTGAACTGCCACCGGGCGAAGCGCCCAAGCTCAAAAAATACATGCATCAGCTCTGGGATACGCTGCTTGATGCGCTGGAGAAGGCCTTCACCGCCGACAGCTACCATAGCCGGATCGAGCATATCCGCCAGAATGCAGGCCATGCCCAGCAGCAGGAGCTACAGGCCCTGACGCAGGAAGGCGAAGCACTGGCCCTCAAATTAGTCTCACGCAACGAACAGCACCGCTTTGTGCCGATTCACTTGCGCACGACAGAGGACACGGATGCCGACAACCTGCGTGAACTGAACGAAAACGAGATCGCTGCACTGACCGCAGATGAGCGCGCCAAGATCAATCAAAACGTGCGCCAGATGGACAAAAAACTGCTCAAGCTCGGTGCACGGCTGGTCAGCATTGAGGAGCAAACCCGCAATCAGGTCGCCAAGCTCAATGCCCAGCTCGCAAGCGAAGTGGTCATGCCTAAAGTGAATCAGATTGCCAATCGCTTTGAGCATGTCAGCGGCTTTGGTGAATATGTCCGCGACTATGCCGAGGACATCATTGAACATGTCGAGCTGATTCTGGAGCAGGAAGACGACGACTTCCTGCCGGGCGTGTTTGACCGCGTGCCCCCACGCTATCAGATCAATGTCGTGGTCACGCATAAACCCAATAGCGGTGCCCCGGTCGTCTTTGAAGATTTCCCGACGCACTACAATCTCTTGGGCCATGTCGAACAACTGACCCAGATGGGCACGATCACCACCGACTTTACCCTGATCCGTCCGGGTGCCCTGCATCGTGCCAACGGTGGCTTCCTGATGATCGAAGCCGACCAGCTACTGGAGCAACCCTATGCCTGGCAGGGACTCAAGCGTGCCCTGCGTTCCGGTCAGCTTAAGCTGTCGTCGCTGGAGCATATGCTGACCCTGACTGGCAGCATTTCGCTGGAGCCGGACTCCTTGCCGCTGTCGGTCAAGGTCGTACTACTTGGTGAGCCGTATATTTATTATGAGCTGCTTGAGTTTGAGCCTGAGCTGAATTCGCTGTTCAAGATCCGCGCCGACTTTACCAATACCTTAAGCCGTACCGAAGACAACGAACAGGCTTATATCCGCCTGATCGCCGATTACGTGCATAAAGACAAACTGCTGCCGTTTGACCGCTCTGCGCTCGCGGCCCTGCTCACTGACTCCAGCCGTCAGGCCGAAGATCAGTCGTCCTTATCCTTGCATGCTGCGACCTTAGGTGACTTGCTGCGCGAAGCCAGCACACTGGCCCTGCAGAATGAAGACCGTCAGGTGACAGCGCAGCATATCGATACCACCCTGCAGGCGCGCCAGTACCGCCTCGGTCATCTGCGTGAGCTGTATTGGGAAGATCTCTCGCGCGGCACACAGCTGATCGAGACCGAAGGTCTACGCATCGGCCAGATCAACGCGCTGACTGTGGTGCACTATGCCGACAGTGAGTTTGGCCTGCCTGCCCGGCTGACTGCGACCGTCTATCAGGGCGGTGGTGAGATTCTGGATATTGAGCGGAGTGTCGAGCTGGGCGGTGCATTACATGCCAAAGGCATGATGATCATGTCCAGTTTCCTGCGTGCACACTTTGGGCGTACCCAACCACTGCACTTCTCGGCGGCGCTGGCTTTTGAGCAGAGCTATGGCGAGATCGATGGCGACAGCGCGACGCTGGCCGAACTTTGCGCGCTGATCTCGGCCATCAGCCAGATCCCCATTGATCAGTCCTGGGCCATCACCGGCTCCATGAACCAGCTCGGGATCGTACAGCCGATCGGCGGGATCAACCCCAAGATTGAAGGCTTCTTTGATGCCTGTCAGCTGCAGGGTCTCACCGGTCAGCAGGGCGTCATCCTGCCCGTACAGAATGTCCAGCACCTGATGCTGCGGCAAGATGTGATCGATGCCATCATCGCAGGTCAGTTCCACCTCTATGCCGTACGTACAGTCGAAGAAGCACTGTCACTGCTCATGAAGCGTCCAGCCGGCGCGATGAATACCAAAGGCAAATACGCCAAAGACACCATCTTTGGTGAAGTCATGCATCAGCTCAAGCTTTGGCAAAATCTGGAAGATGGCGAGAAAGCCGAGCAGAAAGCAGCTACTGCTGGCAAAAAGGCACCCCGCAAGAAAGACAGTAGTAAAACCGCCAGTAAAGCCACCAAAGACAGCAGCAAAGCCACCAAAGACACATCAGTTCCTGCAAAACTGCGCGCAGCATCGGAGCCACAAACCACCAAGAAAAAGAAAAGACCGTCTGCACCCGCGACGACTGTTGCATCACCTGCAACAGCGATTGATCCGGAAAGTCGGACCGATGTGGCGCTGCCTGATCTGGACAGCCCGCTGAGCGCTGATGAGGGATCGCATCACAGCCAACAATCCTATGAATGGGCAGGCAGCTAAGCCTCGACCTTCATGCAAACAAAAAAGACCGCCTTGATGGCGGTCTTTTGCTCTGCACTTCGATCCACACCTATCCAGCGCGCTCGTACACGTCGTCTTCATCCTGAGTCGGAGGCGGGTCATTTGACGTGTCATTGAAGAATTCATAACGATTACGGCCATTGGCTTTGGCCTTATACAATGCGGCATCGGCCTGACGGATAAACTGCTCAATCGTCATAGGCATGTTTGGTACCGTCACCGCGATGCCGATACTGAACGTCACCCAGCGCTGCTGATGATCCGGATGCGGCAACGCCAGCTCTGCCATCCGCGCCATCAGGCGCTCCGCCTGTGTCTCTGCCTCCTCCTCCTCCATTCCGGGAAATAGCAGGACAAACTCCTCTCCCCCATAGCGCGCCGCCAGCTCACCACTACGCTGGGCCAGACTGCCGAGCACCTGCGCGATCTGCTGTAAACAGACATCACCGGCCTGATGGCCCAGCCGGTCGTTATAGGTCTTAAAAAAATCGACATCGATCAGCATCATGGTCAAGGACTGCTGCTGACGCATCGCCCGACTCCACTCGTGACTCATCACTTCATCCAGATGACGCCGATTGGCAAGACCGGTCAAAGCATCTTGTCGTGACAGACTATCCAAAGTCGCCGCCAAACGTTCGACATCACTCAAAGATTGTCTCAAGAGACATGCCTGCAGAAAATTCTTGCGCTCCTGCCGGTCCAGCGCATAGGCCAGACACATGCCAAGGATGCTGGTCCCGGTATAAGTCCGGTGCAGCAGTTGCCAGTCCATCTCCCCACCCAGATGACGTGTGAGCCAAAATCCGTACAGCCCACCCGCCCAGCCTGCAAAGGTCGCCAGCGGAAAGCGCAACCCCACAAAACTATAGATGATGATCATGGCATACATGATCCCGGCGTGCGTGAGAATGGTGCTGGAGCTTAAGGCAATCACATTGGTCACCGTGATGGACAGTCCAGTTGAGATCAGACTGCCCAAGGTCACATACCAGTCAAACCAGCGATCAAAAGCGGGGATATAGGACAGTATCCAAGCTACGATCACCACCACACCCACCCAGCCATAGATATCCAGCCAGCGCATATAGCTCCCGGCCGGCAAAAGATCAATGATCCCGGAAATCAGAATGGCATATAGCAGCAGAATAATCGGCGCCCGATAATGAAAGCTGGTAATGGCCCTCACGTGATGACTGGCGCGATACTGCTGCTCAAGTGTTTCGGGAAAACGTAAGGTCCAGAAATGGGAGTCCAATGTTTCACGGACATGCGCATCAATCGGTGGTGCGTTATGCTCATCCAGAGCATCGCTCACAGCAAAAGAGTGCTCAGATGGTGCAGGCTCTGAATCTGACAATCCAGACAATGCCATATGCTTATTCATGAGAATGACCCTGATAAATCCTTCATCATGGGCTGCATCGCCAATCATCCTGATCGGGCAGTCCTTTGTCAGGCGCTCCAGCACCTTCCTTGTTTGATGACGATCAAAGCCATATCCACCACACGTCCGGACATGCTCCGACGACACCTGTTGTTGTACATTTTTAATCCAATTAATGCCATTAAAGCATGCTCACGCGCAGAAAAAAAGAGTCTGCAAGAGACTCTTTCTATCCGTTTTGACACAGCCGTTTTAACCTGAGGCTGTATGCCCTGCGTTTATTGCTGGGCCGGTGCGGTGCTGTCTTCGATCAGAGATTTCAGCTCACCTTTTTGGAACATATCCAGCATGATGTCTGAACCACCGATCAACTCGCCCTTCACCCACAGTTGTGGAAAAGTCGGCCAGTTGGCGATACGCGGCAAGGTGGCACGAATATCCGGATTTTCCAGAATATTGACATAAGCAAACGGACGACCGATCTGACTCAGTGCCTCAACCGCACGCGCAGAAAAACCACATTGCGGAAATTGCGGTGTGCCTTTCATATACAGCAGTACGGCGTGCTTGGCGATCTGATCACGGATCAGCGTTTCGGTGGTATTGGCCGCATCTTGGGCCTGAGTTTGCA
>JASLEL010000175.1 GCA_030151145.1 Aquirhabdus sp.
TTGGCCGCGACTGTTGGTCGTCAGGCCGAGATTATCGAGACCCAAACCATCGGTATTGCCTGAGCGGCCATTACACCAGAGGATGGCATCGGCTTTGATCTTTTTACCGCTTTGCAGGTTCAGCACCACGTAGTCGTCAAAAGTCTCAAGCGACTCGATAGACTCATTATGCCGCACCAGCACACCGAGTTCGCGCAGATAGTAAGACAGCGCGTCGGCGATCTCATTATCCAAATAGCTTAAGAGCTGGGTCTGAGTATTGATCAGGTCTACCTTGTAGCCCAGACCGATAAAGATCGAGGCGTATTCACAGCCAATGACGCCGGCACCGTAGATGATGATCTTCTGGATCGGATAGGAAAGCGTCAGGATCTTGTCGCTATCAAAAACGCGAGGATGCGTGAAATCGATATTGGACGGCTGATACGGACGGCTGCCGGTGGCGATCATAAGCTGTTCAAAGGTCAGCGTCTCTTGCCCGCCGTCACGCAGGTGCACCGTCAGGGTATGCGGATCATTGATACAGGCACGACCATGATAGACCTCGATATGGTTGCGCTCGTAAAACCGTGTATGCGTCTCGACCTGCTGATTGATGACTTTGCGGGCATTGCCTAAAATCTTGGTCAGTGGCACATGCTTCCACTCGCCTACTTTTTGAAACAGCGGATCACGCTGATAACGCATGATGTTAAACACAGTCTGACGCAGGGTTTTGCTGGGAATGGTCCCGACATGCGCACAGTTACCACCAACCACATCACGCTGATCCACCACGGCGACGCGTTTGCCGCTCTTGGACAGTTTCATCGCGGCGCCTTCACCTGCCGGGCCTGCGCCGAGCACGATGGCATCATATTGGTAGGAGGGTTCGTCTTCGGTTTTCTTTTTACGCGTCATGGCAGTACTCAAATCAAAACTTTAATCAAAACATGCTAAGGTTCGGTCGATCATGAACCGATCAAGGGAATCTGAGTGTGGAGAGGATGATTGACCCTCAACATCATACTCTAAATGATTGACAGGGTGATCAAAAGCCAACAAAGTTGCGTCAGGTCGCTGTTTGCTGTTTTTATGCACAGCTTGTGATGAAAATGCAACACGGGCATCCGCAGGCCCACGCGTTCTCGCCTATAATGGCGTTTATATACCCTGCGATAAGGTGCCTGTCACCTGTAAGGATTGATGATGTCCTCTCCTTCTTCTCCAGTTCCTGCCTTAGCTGTCAATGCCATGGATTTGCCAACAGAAGCGCCTGTCACATCGCGCAAGCCTGTACAAGGCGAAAAACTGCGTGGCGCAGACAAAATGGCCCGTATCCCGGTCAAGATCATCCCCACCATTGACCCGCCTAAGAAACCCGACTGGATTCGCGTCGCGATGACGGCACCGGCTGAAGTGCAGCGCATTAAAGATACCTTGCGCACACAGAAGCTGCACACCGTCTGTGAAGAAGCCGCCTGCCCCAATCTGCCGGAATGCTTTGGCGGTGGTACGGCGACCTTTATGATCATGGGAGACATTTGCACCCGCCGCTGTCCATTCTGCGATGTGGCACATGGACGGCCGAATGCACTGGACCCGGATGAACCACGCCATATGGCGGAGACCATACAAGGGCTGGGACTGAAATACGCCGTGATTACGTCGGTAGATCGTGATGATCTGTTGGATGGCGGTGCACAACACTTTGTCGATTGCATTCAGGCGACGCGTGCTTTAAGCCCTAATACGCTACTTGAGATACTGGTACCCGATTTCCGGGGTCGGATGGATATTGCACTGCGCATCATGGCCGAGTGTCCGCCGGATGTCTTCAATCACAACATCGAAACCGTACCTCGCCTGTACAAAGCCATGCGTCCGGGCTCCGACTATCAGCATTCGCTAAATCTGCTACAAAAGTTCAAGGAAGTCCGACCCGACATCCCGACCAAATGCGGCCTGATGGTGGGTCTGGGCGAGACAGAAGAAGAAGTGGTGGCATTGCTGGATGATCTGCGTGCACATGGTGTGGACTATGTCACCATCGGTCAATATCTGCAGCCATCAAAGAGCCATGCACCGGTTGAGCGTTTCGTGCATCCCGATGAGTTTGAGCGCTATACCGCACATGGTCAGGCTTTAGGCTTCAAGAATATCTGGGCAGCGCCGATGGTGCGCTCAAGTTACTTTGCCGATCGTCAGTATCGCGGCGAGCCCGTCCCGCCAGTACGTCGTCGCCCGACTGTGGCCTCCTGAGCCTCTGATACACGCTTGCTGCTTTCTGATCGACGCGGCTGAATCTTCAGGTTTGGCCGCGTTTTTCTTTGTCGATTCTGTGGGTTCTGTCGTACAGGGATTAGACGTGACTGCGCAAAATCCTCTACTATCGTCCACAATATGATTTGGCGATACCCTTTATGGACAACACGACTCAAAACAAGAATCCCTTGCAGACACAAATAGCGATGACGAAAACATCCGATAAACGCTGGTACTGGCTGCTCCTTGTACCATGGTTCTTTGCACTCTGGGTGCCATCTTATAATCAGCTTGAGCCTCAAGCTTTTGGCTTTCCGTTTTTTTACTGGTATCAGCTCGTGCTGGTGGTCGTGACCGGCTTTGTGATTGGTCTGGTCTATCATCTGGCACATGGACGCTTTCACGGATCCAATACTCAGGATAATAAGGAGGATCGTTCATGAAGCTGGATCTGATTGCAACGACTGTCTTTGTCCTGCTATTTCTAGTCGTCACCGTGCTGGGTTTCTACGCCTCACGCTGGAAGGCGGCGAGCCTCGATTCACTGGATGAATGGGGTCTGGCCGGACGACGTTTCGGCACGTTGATCACGTGGTTTCTCTTGGGCGGCGACTTGTATACCGCCTATACCTTTATTGCAGTCCCAGCATTGCTCTATGGTGCGGGATCGTTTGGTTTCTTTGGTATCCCCTACACCATTCTGATTTATCCATTGGCCTTTATGGTTTTACCGCGCCTCTGGGCGGTCTCGCATAAGCATGGCTTCATTACCCCTGCGGACTTTATCCGCGCACGCTATAACAGCCCGCTCTTGGCCCTCGCCATTGCTGTCACTGGCATACTTGCGACGATGCCGTATGTGGCGCTGCAGCTGGTCGGGATCGAGGTGGTGATCGGCGGACTTGGGGTGAATACCTCCGGCTGGATGGGCGAGATTCCGCTGATCGCGGCATTTGTGATCCTAGCGGCCTATACCTATACCAGCGGTCTGCGTGCACCTGCGATGATTGCGATTGTCAAAGACCTGCTTATCTATGCCACCATCATCACCGCGTGTATTGTGATCCCGATGCATCTGGGCGGCTTTAGCAAGATCTTCGCCAGCGTACCTGCGGATAAACTCCTGCTCAAAGCGCCTTCGGATACCAGCCTGAATCAATACAGCGCCTATGTGACATTGGCTGTCGGCTCTGCACTGGCGCTCTTCCTCTACCCGCACTCCATGACAGCGACCCTGTCGTCGAGCGGTGCCAATACCCTGCGTAAAAACATGGTGATCCTACCTGCCTACTCGGTATTGCTGGGTCTGATCGCCCTGCTTGGCTATATGGCACTGGCAGCTGGGGTCAAGGGCCTGCCTGAGTTTGCACAAGGCTTTGCCCAGTATGGCAATAACTTTGCTATCCCCGCGCTGATCATCCATAGCTTCCCGTCATGGTTTGTCGGCGTAGCCTTTGCCGCTATTGGCATCGGTGCGCTGGTCCCGGCGGCGATCATGTCGATTGCAGCGGCCAATCTCTATACGCGCAATATCCACCGCGAGTTTATTAATCCAACCCTGACACCCAAAGAAGAAACCGGCATCG
>JASLEL010000186.1 GCA_030151145.1 Aquirhabdus sp.
ATTGCCTGCCGTGTTTATCGGACTCTATACACGCTGGCTGGACCATCGGGCGTTGCTGCTCGGCTGGATCTCAGGCATGGCGGTCGGTAGCTGGATGGCGTATTCAGTACAGTTCAAGCCGATCTACACCCTGACGGTGGACGGCTTTAGCATTCCGGGTTATTCGGCACTGTATGCGCTGATGGTCAATCTTGCGGTTGCAGTCGTCGTGACGCTGGTCTTGCGGCTGATCAAGAGCACACGACCTGCAGATCTGACGCAAGCTTCAGATTACGAGGCGGCCTGACGGATTTTGTGACCGCACTGCTGCACGCGGATACAGCAATTGAATGTGATGACATGCCCCATCAGGGCGCAATATCGGCTACAATTCATGCCAAATGAGACACCATTTCAGATGTGATGGTGTCTTTTACTTTTCTTTTTCATCGTAATTGGATTTTCCTATGTCACAGTTGGCCAGCTTCATCGAACAAGCCTTTGAAGATCGCTTGAAATTCTCCCCGACCAATGCCCCTCAAGATGTCCGTGATGCCGTCGCTGAAGCGCTGGCGGGTCTCGACAATGGTAGCTTGCGTGTGGCCGAGAAGATCGGCAGCGACTGGCAGGTCAATCAGTGGCTGAAGAAGGCCGTTCTGCTGTCTTTCCGCCTGAACGATAATGTCCCGATGGACGGTGGCGATGCGGTGCAGTACTACGACAAGGTCCCGACCAAATTTGCCGGCTGGACCGAAGAGCAATTCAAAGCCTCGGGCATTCGTGTCGTGCCTGCTGCGACTGCACGTCGCGGCAGCTTTGTGGCACGTAACGTCGTGCTGATGCCGTCGTTCGTCAACATCGGTGCCTATGTGGATGAAGGCACCATGGTCGATACCTGGGCAACCGTCGGCTCCTGTGCCCAGATCGGTAAGAACGTCCACCTCTCCGGCGGTGTCGGCATCGGTGGTGTACTGGAGCCCCTGCAAGCCAACCCAACCATCATCGAAGACAACTGCTTTATCGGTGCACGCTCCGAAGTCGTCGAAGGCGTGATCATCGGCGAAGGTTCGGTCATCTCCATGGGTGTCTATATCGGTCAATCCACCAAGATCTACGACCGAGAAACCGGCGAAATCATGTATGGCCGCGTACCACCAGGTTCGGTCGTCGTCTCGGGCAATCTGCCGTCCAAAGATGGCAAATACAGCCTCTATGCCGCTGTGATCGTCAAAAAAGTCGATGCACAAACCCGCTCCAAGACCGGTCTGAATGAGCTGCTGCGCATCGACTGATCACGGACCGCAAGGCTTTTTTGTCATGATGCTGTTGGTCATGATGCAGTACACTGACGCTGCATCATGACATTTCCAAGGTATGTAGTTCATTGACATAACGAACAGGATTGTGACAGGAGGTCGCGATGACAACCTTACCCAAAACAGGGTTAGCTAAAACCGAGTTGCCCGAGTCCGTTTATCGTACCGAAGACCTCGCCGTAGGCGGATTGCTGACGCGCAAATGGAAACGGACCGTCTACTCTGCCGTTGAGGACTACGAGCAGTTTCTTACGCACTTTAAACACTTGAGCGAAGACTTACGCGCGTGGCGACTGGATAAAGGCCGTAAGGCTGCATTTCTGCATCTGGAAATCGAAGTTCATCCTTGGATCATTAAACGGGTCAGAGACCATCTGATGACCCTCTTTCCTGTCGGTCATGATTTTGGGGACTATGCGAGCCAAAGTACCGTCACACTCCATTTATACGATTTTCTCGACCCCATTGGGCAGCACTGGCTGCTGTATGATCGCGGCAAAGCGGTGCTGACACGGACTGATGACGCAGAAAATCAGGATAAATGACTAAAAGTTCAGCGGCTAATAGCCGCATCAAGCGGTAAGGCTATCCAGCGCCAGGCGATCTTGCTATGATACGCGCCGCTATGGGGACGTGGCGAAATTGGTAGACGCACCAGATTTAGGTTCTGGCGTAGCGATACGTGAGAGTTCGAGTCTCTCCGTCCCCACCATATCTGTGTTTAAGTTTGTTCGCGAAAGACCTTAAGGCCCAATGTTATCAATGCATTGGGCCTTTTTGTTGTTCATCTTTGTTCAGATGTTGCCCATATTATTGATATCGAATGAGGTTTCATGTTTGAGATATTTTGATTACGATCTTTAAAAATACTTTCTCAAACAATCCTAACCCTACAACATATAAATAAATGCCGTACACCACAGCCCCGATAATTCCACTCAAATCTTGAAAAATCCTCAAAAGCCACCCATAGATTCTTTACAAACAAGATTGACCGTTATTTAATCAGCTGTCTTGCCTATGTTTAACAAGAACAGCGATGGATAAAAACAGTCAATACCAACGATAAAAACTACCCCGACATCATATATAGCCAAGCCATACGCGCATCATAGACCAGTCATCTTATACAGAGGCTACAGGATCATGAATCAATCAATCATTCAAAAATATTACTCAAAATCAAAGCAACTGATCCTACCTGCCCGGATGACGACACCACTGGAGCAAATCGACTGCTCAAAGATAAAGCAACGTCACCAAGCCCTGATTGCCAGCCTGCAATCCAAACTGGAATGGAGCCGGGTAGATAAGGGGTTGCTGGCCCTGCTGTTGCTGGTACCCAGCTTTATCATGTATGTCTGCTGGGATTTATATGTGCTGAGTCGCCCTGACCGTGCACATCTGGTCAATCTGGACATGCTGTCCTATTTCAATCAGTTTCAGATCGTGATTGCTGTCATCGCGGGCTTCATTTTGCTACTGGGCCTGATACTTCATCGGCGCAATCCCAACCATCCCGCATATCAATACATCGCACTTCAGTTTCTGGCTATCGCATTGGTCGGCATGAGCTACTCCATCGGCACGATGTCTTTTGTGGGAGGTCTAGTCCTGCTGGCAGCACCCATCTGGGGCTTGATTCTGCTGGACCCTAAAGCGGTCTGGTGGGCGACAGGCACATCGTTGATCATGTCACTTGGACTGAGTTATGCCACGGCGTTTGGTTTATTGCCTTATTCGCCTTTGGTGATCCCACCGACGGATCACACGAGCAATCTATTCTGGATGAACAGCATCATTTTCTTTTCCGCGCCATTTTTCATCATCCTGCTCGGCATGAGTGCGCAAATGCTCGCATGGTGGCGCGACCGTGAGGATAAAATTCGTCAGTTGAGCCTGACCGATGCGCTGACACGCATTCATAATCGCCTCAGCATCCTGGACTTTTTAGATCACGAAGTCGCACGTGCCAAACGTCTCGGTACCGCGCTGTCCGTCGTCATCCTTGACCTCGATCATTTTAAAAGAGTCAATGACGAATGGGGGCATCCCACAGGCGACATCGTCTTGCAAGAAACTGCACAGCTGCTCAAACACAATATCCGCGCAATGGACTCTGTCGGTCGTTATGGCGGCGAGGAGTTCATCATTGTACTGCCCGGCGCAGATCAGACCGAAGCCTTTAACGTGCTGGAACGTTGCCGCACACAACTTGCTCAGCTCAACATTGTGACCGATGATGATCAGATCATTCATGTCACAGCGAGTTTTGGCTTGGTCAGCCTCGCCAACCGGCTCCAAAACCAGCGCGTAGAGCCACATACGCTAATCAAATTTGCGGATCAGGCACTCTATACTGCCAAACATGCGGGTCGTAACCGCATTGAGTCTGTGATCATGACAGAAAGTATCGACATGATCACGACAACCGCATGAGGAGCAATGGTGTCTACAGATGCTTTACGTGGTTATTTGAATGAGATGACAGACATTGCAAAATGAAGTTTACTCCTTCTTAAGCGTGCTAAG
This sequence comes from Aquirhabdus sp., assembly GCA_030151145.1. Lineage (GTDB taxonomy): Bacteria > Pseudomonadota > Gammaproteobacteria > Pseudomonadales > Moraxellaceae > Aquirhabdus. The sequence continues at coordinate 3,828 of JASLEL010000186.1, forward strand.
GCGTATTGCCAAGATCAAGCGAATATCTTGGCATATGTCTCATCTAAAAGAATTTATTATGCGAGTCTCTTTTCCCCACAGTCACCAAAAAAAGCCATCACGTGCGGATGGCTTTTTTGATGGCGGTCGTTTTAATTTACTTTATATGACATCAATTCGGCTTGACAGTGTGCATCGCGCACATCGTTACTGTTGTAATAATCTTCTACAGACTTAACCCAGCGCTTGACTTCAGGCACATACCAGAACACCCGATAGACACGACCCGACTTGGGTGTTGGATCGGTCTTTCTGATCTGTGATACTGCCGTGATCTGGCCTGCGACGCTCTGACTGCCTTGCACAACGCTTTGTTGTGGTATCGCTTCGGCTTCCCACTGGCCTTCGGCTTCGATCTTGATAGCACGAAACTTACCAGCCGGAACCTCGATATCCTCACGCCCGATGACTTTATAGGTGGTATTCCATTTCTCGTACTGAATTGTGGGACGCGGATGCTGCTCGGCATACTGGATGGACCATGATTTGCCAGATGTCAGCGGAAAAGAAAAAGGCTGATTTACAACAGTCTGCTGTCCATTGACATCACGCGTACGACTCCAGTCCGCGCCAAAAACCAAATGCAAAGGCGGCTGTGTGGAATCATCCTGCTTGGTGTCGAAATAGATTTTTGAGGAAGTGGCATTTTCGACAGTGACGGTATCAATGGTTTTATGCCAGCCTGCCGTGCCTTTTTCGGTGATATCCTGATAAGTCCATGTGTCATTAGACTTCACTTCAGGCTGATCAATGTGTACTGCCGGATCGGCCAGCGCCACCGAAGAACAGCACAGCAGTGTGAAGGCAAAGATTTTTTTCATATAAGCTTGCTCGCGAATCCTGAATTGAATGGATCATCATCTGCGATGATTATGCGAACAAAGTCATCATACACAACATTTTGTATCTGATTATCCTTATTTTTCACATGACTATGCAGATTTCACCACCTGGTTTGATGCATCGCACAGACCTGTCAATGCGCAGGGCTAAGCACGATAACCGATGGCCTGCACGGCATCCCTGAATCGGGTCGAGATACGCGTAATCCTGACGCCACTGCGCTCCAGCATGGTATTCGCCAAAAATACCAAGGCAAATAAGCCAAGCATCGTTGCCAGCGGCTGAGCCAGAGGATAGCCACCATCAAAGGTCAGTATGATCGCGCAGGCAATCGCACCGATGCCATACAGGATATTCGCGCTGAGGCGCGTGCGGCCAATATCGGCAGTGCGGACTGAAAGCCACAGGATCAGCTTGCCACTATACCAGCCCCAAATCCCTCCCAGAATCACATCCGTCGGCCAGTGTGCCCCGACCACGACCCGACTCCATGCAATCAAGCCCGCCATAACGACCAGCAATATCTGGACGGTACGTGCATATGGAGGAATCAGATCTTGCTTGGCATATTCACTCAAGACACAGGCCAATACAAATGCGGTTGCAGAGTGACCAGACGGAAAGCTGTGATGATTTAATGTCTTGCCAATCACATGAATATGCTCAGCTCCAAGGAGCCCTGCAGGGCGCAGAAAGTCCAGCACGTGCTTGCAGATCTGTAAGCCCAAACCTGTAATCAGCGCCGCGAGCACACCCAACCATAAGAGATGCGCATGACGACGACAGAAAAAAATCAGCAGTACTGCTGCCGGCAGACCGTCACCTAAAAAAGTCACATTTTCCCAAAACCAGTCCCAGTGCGGCGCATAGCCATTCACAAGCTCAAATAAAGGCAGATTGAATGCGTAATAGTTCTGAGCCACGTGGGATAACGGATCGCTTAAAGCCATGATCTTCGCTCTACGTTGTTGGCAAATGGAACTGCTATCCTCAGCACGAACAGCACAACGTATCATCCAAATGGCATGGGCACGATTGACCCCAATATGACCATGGGCAGATCTACGTTTAGGCTGACGCGTCCTTGCTCCAAACTGTACTGACAATATGTGTTTCGGATTACAAATCTATTGCACCGAATTGAGCGTTTCGTGAATTCTGCGACAAGGTCAGCCAATCGGCCTTCAAGCGGATGGATTGTCGATCAGAGATACTGCGGCGATCTCCATACATCGAATATTTTGAAAAAAACGTTCATACAACACAGATAAAGGCCACTATGACGCCATACTTATCCCCAAAAACTGCGGAAAAGACTGTGGACAGCAGACATGGAACATCGTGAAACTATTGCAAACATTAGCGCTATAACGGTTTAACAATTTTTTAATCATGACATGCGATACCCTCACGCAGCTCATCCCCATCACAGATCAAATCGATGACCTATATAAGATCGGGACGCTACAAAGCGGCTCTTTTAGCTCTGCCAAACGGGTATAGATAGTTCTTCACATTGATCGAATGACCATGGATGGTGAGAGCCAGCGCTCAATCATTGTCATCCAGAGCAGAACCCAAACATTGAACAGAAAACAGCGAAATAAATAAAATTATTAAATAACAATATCTTAATCTGTACTTACATATTTGTATCATTCACCTCATAATTAGGATGATTTGAAGAGCGTTGCTGTCCTTGATTCCACGTTCAAAATGGCGCGTACCCAGCAAATCCATGCATAAAAACAGCAAAAAAACATGTCTATCAAGACAGGATAAAATGCCCCCGGAATGCCGCCACTACAGCCAAAAATGTTTGATAACACTTGATGTTGGATATGACTTACATGGATTGAAGTTTGATCTATTGCAGGCGATGAAATATCATAATTATATAATAATGAGAACTGGTTAACAGTCCGCAGAGTCAGTTGTTGTTCTCCGCTATCCCCCAAGGCGAAGTTATCTTCTACTTGGGGGAATTTTTTTTATTAAGGGCTATGCGCGTACTTTGATCGTTGCGCGATGCATCAAGCAACATCAGGATTAAATCAATCTATCTGCCCAGCGCCTGCTGCAACAATGACACGAACCCTCGTGCTGCATGATCGAAAGATCCGCATGATTTCCGAGCGTTGCAGACCACCCCGCTAAACCCTTGGATCTTCTGAGCGCACCGCTCGTCATCAGCATTGAATACGGACACGCCATGTAGCATTAACGACCACATGGACTGATGATTCTTATCATTGTGCTGCCCTTCCAGTTCGCTACACTGCTGGGGTTCAAAATTTTTAGTGATTGAGCAGGTTCATCATGGATCGTCTCATCATGGATAAAGGCACAAGGAGCCGAGAATGACGGAAGCCTACATATTCGATGCCATCCGCACCCCGCGTGGCAAGGGCAAAAAAGACGGCAGTCTGCACGAAGTCAAACCCATCAGTCTGCTGACGGGCCTCATGCATGAGTTGGCCTCACGTAATCATCTGGATACCAGCAAGATCGAAGACGTGGTACTGGGCTGTGTGACGCCAGTCGCCGATCAGGGCGGCGATATCGCCAAGACTGCCGCGATTGCCGCTGGCTGGAGCGATGAAGTCTCCGGTATGCAGCTCAATCGCTTCTGCGCATCGGGCCTTGAAGCCGTCAACGTCGCAGCCATGAAGATCCGCTCCGGCTGGGAAGATCTCGTAGTGGCCGGTGGTGTCGAATCCATGTCGCGTATCGCGATGGGCTCGGATGGCGGTCCATGGGCACTGGACCCCGAGACCAATCTCAAATCCAGCTTCATCCCGCAAGGCGTAGGCGCTGACCTGATCGCAACGCTGGATGGCTATACACGTGCCGATGTCGATGCTTTTGCGGTCAATTCACAAAAGAAAGCCGCTGCCGCGCAAGCTGCTGGTCGCTTTGATCGCTCGGTCATTCCGGTCAAGGATCATGCGGGTGTCGTGATTCTGGCTAAAGATGAATTCATCAAGCCCGACAGCTCGGTTGAGAAACTGGCTGGCCTGTCTCCTAGCTTTGAGATGATGGGCAGTATGGGCTTTGATGCAGTCGCCCTGCAAAAATATCCGGAAGCCGAAAAAGTGAGCCACGTCCACCATGCCGGTAACTCCTCGGGGATCGTCGATGGTGCGGCCCTCGTGCTGATCGGCTCCGAAAAAGCGGCCAAAGAACTGAACCTCAAACCTCGCGCCAAGATCATTGCCACGGCACTGGTCGGTACTGATCCGACCATAATGCTGACCGGACCTGCACCAGCTGCGCGTAAAGCCCTGGCTAAGGCTGGTCTGACCATTGATGACATCGATCTGTTTGAAGTCAATGAAGCTTTTGCCGCTGTGGTGATGCGCTTTATCAATGAACTCAAAGTCCCTGCTGAGAAAGTCAACGTCAATGGCGGCTCCATCGCCATGGGGCACCCGCTGGGTGCGACCGGTGCGATGATTCTGGGCACCCTGCTCGATGAGCTGGAGCGCCAAGACAAGAAACGCGGCCTGGCAACCCTGTGTGTGGGTGGCGGTATGGGCATCGCGACCATCATTGAGCGAGTTTAACGCGGGTTTAAGGAGTAACATTGTGAGCGCTATTCAATATCAGAAAGATCAGGATCAGATTGTCACCCTGACACTGGACTCCACCGGTCAGTCCGCCAATACCATGAATGCCGAATTCCGCGACAGTCTCAAAGAAGTTGCAGGCAAACTGAAAGCGGAGACAGACCTCGCGGGTGTCATCATCACCTCGGCCAAGAAAACCTTCTTTGCCGGTGGCGATCTGGATGAGCTGATTCAGGTCACCCGCGATCAGGCTACCGGTTTCTTTGAGATGATCGAAGAGCTCAAATCTCATATGCGTACCATCGAGACGCTGGGCAAACCTGTCGTTGCAGCCCTGAACGGTACTGCACTGGGTGGTGGCTGGGAGATTGCCCTCGCGACCCATCGCCGTATTGCGCTAAATGACTCGAAGATCAAGTTTGGCCTGCCTGAAGTGACCTTGGGTCTGCTCCCCGGCGGCGGTGGCGTAGTGCGCATGGTGCGCTTCTTGGGTCTGCAAACCGCGATGCCTTTCCTGATGGAAGGCAAGCAATTCGACGTCAAGACCGCCATCAATCTGGGTCTGGTCCATGACAGTGCCGATACCATGGATGAGGTACTCAGCAAAGCCCGCGAGTGGATCAAGGCGAACAAAACCGCCCAGCAGCCGTTTGATGTCAAAGGCTACAAGATCCCCGGCGGTGATCCACGCACGCCTGCGGTCGCACAGATGCTCGCCATTGCCCCTGCCATGCTGCGTGACAAGACCAAGGGCTGCTACCCTGCCCCTGAGGCCATCATGTCGGCTGCCGTCGAAGGCGCTCAGGTGGATGTAGACACTGCGCTGCGCATTGAGTCACGCTACTTCACCCAAATCACCACCAGCCAGATCGCCAAGAACATGATCGGTACCTTCTGGTTCCAGTTGAATGCCATCAAGGGTGGTCGCAGCCGTCCGGCAGATGTGCCACGCTGGCAGGCGACCAAAGTCGGTGTGCTGGGTGCCGGAATGATGGGCTCGGGGATTGCCTACTCCACCGCCATCAAAGGTGTGCCCGTCGTACTAAAAGACGTCTCACAAGAAGCTGCGGACAAAGGCAAAAGCTACAGCCAAAAACTGCTGGACAAACGCGTCTCACGTGGCAGCCTGTCTGCCGACAAGCGCGATGCGATCCTGTCCTCCATCACGGCAACAGCCAGTGCTGCTGACTTGAAAGGCTGTGATCTGATCATCGAAGCGGTGTTTGAAAATCGTGATCTGAAAGCCAAAGTGACTCAGGAAGCCGAAGCGGAACTGGTTGCAGGCGGCATCATGGCGTCCAATACCTCGACTCTGCCGATCACGGGCCTGTCCAAGGCCAGCAAAGACGCCACGCACTATATCGGTCTGCACTTCTTTAGCCCGGTCGACAAAATGCAACTGGTCGAGATCATCAAGGGTAAAGATACCAGCCCAGAGACACTGGCCCGCGCCTTTGACTATGTGCTGCAGATCGGCAAGACACCGATCGTAGTGAATGACAGTCGTGGTTTCTTTACCAGCCGCGTGTTTGGTACGTTCATTCAGGAAGGCATGCGCCTCTTGGCTGAAGGCGTGCATCCGGCCCGCGTCGAGATGGCCGCACTCAAAGCAGGCATGCCGGTCGGACCGCTGGCGATTCAGGATGAAGTCAGCCTGAGCCTGACCGAGCATATCGCAGAGCAGACACGCAAGGATCTGGCGGCGGAAGGCAAGACACTGCCCATCACCCCCGTGGATGATCTGGTCCGTAGCATGATCCATGATCATAACCGTAAGGGTAAAGCCGCAGGTGCAGGCTTCTATGACTATCCTACCGATGGTGGCAAGAAACATCTGTGGTCGGGTCTGTCGCAGTGGGTCAAGCCCGAAGTGCAGATCTCTGAGCAGGAGATGATCGACCGTATCCTCTTCGTACAGGCGCTGGATACCGTGCGCTGTCTGGAAGAAGGTGTGCTTGAGTCGGTTGAAGACGCCAATATCGGCTCGATCTTCGGCATCGGCTTTGCGCCGTGGACTGGTGGTGCGATTCAGTACCTGAATCAGTATGGTCTTAAGAAAGCCGTAACGCGTGCGCAGGCACTGGAACAGAAGTATGGTGAGCGCTTTGCCGTGCCCGCACTCTTGAAGAAACACACGGATGCTGGTACGACGTTCTAAGCTACTTTTAACGATCAAAAAACCGCCTCGATGAAGGCGGTTTTTTATTTACTACTGGCGGTTACGACTGAATCTTCAGCTTCATCGTCCTTTGGATAGCCCAACCGAAAAGAGATATACCACGAGGGGACTTTTAACAGAAGTGTATTTGCAGACGTGATGGTTAAATCCCGCACTGGAAAATGCAGAAGTTGTACATTTTTCACCCAAAAATAAATCAAATCGTAGATATCAAAGACAACCAGACACACTGGGAAAATTTGCAAAATCAGATTGAGCTGATCAGGTCTGATCCTAAATGTATACAGCATGATACAGAGTAGCGCACCGATGCTGAAGATATACTCGAGGGTGATCAGCCACTGCGGATCAGTTCCAGAAAAAGAAATATTAACATAGAGGGCAAAATAGCAGCTTAACCAGAAGCTCCGGTGGCGTTCGTTATCATTCGAACGCTTGACTGAAGATAGTGATGCGTTCTCGGCATCCAACCGTTTCCGTCTGGTTCTGAATAATAAACCGTATGCGAGGGTGAATAAACTTGCAATGACGAGTATCTGCCATAGCGTATATGCCTGCATGAAGACATTAAGGGCGATGATTGAAAATATGCACAGCGTGATAACCATCCATGGATTGGTAAAGATGATATCTAGCAGTAACTTTATTTTATTAATCATGAAAGCATTCCAAACACCAGCACGATGATTACCACTTGATCATGTCGGATGGATATGACGATTTCAATTCATATTTGAGATATCTGATATACACCACTCAATCCGGCAAGTCATCCCACTGCTCGGCCCGATCCCGCCTTTCCTGCCGATAATTGGTGATTTCAAGGCGTATACCATCAGGATCGGTCAGGAAGATCGCATGGTAATCCTCGGCATACAGAGGATAGCCCTTCGGCTGCTCATGCGGGATCGTGGCTTCGGTGAGTAAGGCGCTGATGGTTTGTAACTCTGCGATGCCATCAACCCGAAAGCACAGATGATGCAGCCCTGCCTGATACGGATCATGCCGAGGTGTGCCTGTATGTGCAGGCCGCAGCACATAGCCGAAATGTCGGTTGTAATACTGGATATGCGGTGCGCCATGAATCTCAAACTGATTCTTGCGAAAGCCCAAGATCGCCATCACCTGATCATAGAAGATAGCAGAACGAGCCAGATCACTGACCGCAATATAGATATGATCAATCCCGATCACTTCGACGGACATGCTTCATTCCTTTCAGCTTTTAATCACCAGCACACGCTCTTCAGTCATATCGGCGATGGCATAGCGAATGCCTTCCCGGCCCAGACCGCTGTCCTTGACACCGCCATACGGCATATTGTCCACACGGAAGGTCGGCACGTCATTGATGATCACGCCCCCTACATGCAACTCATCCCAAGCTTTCAGCATTTTGTTCAGATCATTGGTATAGATGCCTGCCTGCAGGCCGAAGCGACTGTGGTTGACCAGCGCCAACGCGTCATCAAAAGTCTGGTATTTCTCCAGAATCACGACAGGGCCGAAGGCTTCGTTCTGATAAACATCAGCCTCGTCATTGACGTTCTCAAGTACCGTGGCCTCAAGCATCACACCATCCAGATGACCGCCAGCCAGAATGCTTGCCCCACCCTGCACCGCATCGTCGATCCAGCCTTTTAAGCGTTCGGCTTCTTTTTCTTTAATCATCGGGCCAATCACTGTCGTCGGTAAATGTGGATCGGCAGGCGTCAATTGTTTGGCGCGGGCAACAAATTTGGTTTTCAGCTCATCATAGATATCTGCATGGGCAAGGATACGCTGCACGCTGATACAGACCTGACCAGACTGGATAAAGGCTCCCGTAATCAGTCGATCCATAGCAGCGTCGATGTCGGCATCCGGCTCGACGATCACGGCGGCATTGCCACCCAACTCCAGCACGACTTTCTTACGTCCGGCGCGAGCCTTCATGTCCCAGCCGACTTTGTCCGAGCCGGTAAAGCTTAAGAGCTTAAAGCGGTCATCAGTGACAAACAGATCAGCCCCCTCACGATGCGCAGGCAAGATC
>JASLEL010000198.1 GCA_030151145.1 Aquirhabdus sp.
GAGTGGAACGCCGAAAAAGACACCTCTGGTGTGTCAGTCACACACGCCGTGTCGTAGATCACCGATCTATCGCGCTCATCTGAGCAAAAATCGACTGACGGCCAGTCTAATGACTGGCCAGCGCCTCCAGTGCAAGAACGACCGTCCTACTGGATCATGGATCATACCATCGCACTCAATGCACAAGGCTTAGAGACGTTCAGAATCTCTACGCCTTGTCAGAGGATCAAGACCGCGGTCACCGCGTCTTTACCTTGCTTCGGTTTCGTCCTGCTTCGGTTTCATCTTGGCATCAGGCCAGCACATCCGCCAGATTACCCTTCTCCTCCAGCCAAATCTTGCGATCAGCCGAGCGCTTCTTGGCGAGGAGCTTATCCAGCAGACCGCTGGTGACATGGGTATCATCCAGATCCAGTTGCACCAGACGACGTGTATCGGGACTCATGGTCGTCACGCGCAGTTGCTCGGGATTCATCTCACCCAACCCTTTAAAGCGGGTGATCTGCGGTGTCTTGCCTTTGATCTTGGTTAGAATGCCCTGTAGCTCCTCGTCATCCAGCGCATAGTGGATCTCTTTGCCCACATCCACCCGGTACAAAGGCGGCATGGCCACAAACAGATGCCCCTGCTCAATCAGCGCCGGGAAATGCTTGACGAACAACGCACACAAGAGCGTCGCGATATGCAGGCCGTCCGAGTCCGCATCCGCCAGAATGCAGACCTTGCCATAGCGCAGCTCCGACAGATCATCGCTGCCCGGATCCACACCAATGGCGATGGCAATGTCGTGCACTTCTTGCGATGCCAGCACCTCGTCCGCCGACACTTCCCATGTGTTCAGGATCTTGCCCCGCAGCGGCATGATGGCCTGAAAAATACGGTCGCGCGCCTGCTTGGCGCTACCACCCGCCGAGTCCCCTTCGACGAGGAACAGTTCACTCTCTTCACGGGTATTGCCGGAGCAATCCGCCAGCTTGCCGGGTAACGCAGGACCCGAGACGATCTTCTTGCGTTCGACCTTTTTGGCGGCTTTCAGACGACGTCCGGCGCGCTCAATCGCCATCTCGGCCAGTCGAGTACCGACCTCGGGATGCTTGTTCAGCCACAGCGAGAAGGTATCTTTGGCAATGTTTTGCACTATCGGTGCCGCTTCACGGCTCGACAGGCGTTCTTTGGTCTGACCTGAGAACTGCGGTTCCTGAAACTTCAGCGACAGGATGAAGTTCACCCCATCCCAGACATCCTCGGCTGACAGCTTAAGTCCACGCGGCAGCAGATTATGCATTTCGCAAAACTCGCGCAGCGCATCGGTGGTACCCGTGCGCAAGCCATTCACATGCGTGCCGCCCTGTGCGGTCGGGATCAGATTGACATAGCTCTCCTGCACGGTCTCACCGCCTTCAGCCAGCCAGCACAGCACAAACTCGCATGCTGCGCGCTCGGCTTGCCCATGGGCCGTGAATGGCTCAATCGGCACCGTCTCACGGCCTTGCAACTCGTCTTTGAGATAGTCGACCAGACCATTCTCAAACTGCCAGACCAAGGTCTCGCCGGTTTCTTCATTGGTAAACGTGACTTTCAGGCCTGCCGACAGCACCGCTTTGGCCTTGAGATTATGCGTGAGGGCCTTGATGGCAAACTTCGGGCTATCGAAGTACTTGCCATCCGGCCAGAAACGCACCAGCGTGCCGCTCTGACGCTTGGGGAAGCCTTCTTTGACCAAGAGCTCAGAGACGCGCTCGCCATGCTCAAAATGCATCTGATACTGACCACCGCCGCGCAGTACGGTCACTTCAACTCGATTCGACAGGGCATTGACCACCGAGATCCCGACGCCATGCAGACCGCCGGAGAACTCATAGTTTTTGGTGGAGAATTTACCGCCCGCGTGCAGCTTGGTGAGGATGATCTCGATGCCGCTCTGACCGTATTCGGGATGGATATCCACTGGCATGCCGCGGCCATTGTCCGCAACCGACAGCGAACCGTCGCGATGCAATGTCACATCGACTTGATTGGCATGACCCGCCAGCGCCTCATCGACGGCATTGTCGATCACCTCCTGCGCCAGATGATTGGGCCGGGTGGTATCGGTATACATGCCCGGGCGACGACGCACCGGGTCCAGACCGGACAATACTTCTAGCGACTCTGCGGTATATTGAGACACAACCCACCTTATCTATGGTTCATTTTAGGCCCGGACAGTAGGCCGGACAGCTATTGCGGACATCGTAGCGCCGATCAGGCTATACGATCAATCGCGACCAAATAAAAAATCAATCATCAGCGGAATCTTGGTATCCATATCGTGCATGAAGTGATCGCCACCTGGCTCGATAAACATCGGCGATTGCGCACCCGCCTGACTATAATGAGCCACCGAGACGCGATAATTAAGCACCTCATCGCCTTCCTTGAGCAGCACCAGCATGCGTTCAGGGTGTACAGGGACCGGATGATAGAATGTCGCCAGATCTTTCAGATCCTGCTGGGTAATTTGCCAGCCGCCCTTCGTCGTATAGCCACTCCGCCCATCCTGAAAGAAACGCTGGAATCGCTCAAAAGGCTTGACTGCCGGATTGACCAGTACCGCTTTGACGCCGTGACGCGCAACTGAGGCGGTCGCAAAGAATCCGCCCAGCGAACTGCCGACCAATCCCGTCAGCGCATCCGCAGCAATCAACTCATCCAACAGGGCGATCACCTCAAGCGGAGGCCGATTCAGATTAGGCCGTAGCACCTTAATCTTGGGCTGATGCATGGCACACCAGTCCGTCAACATCTGGCCTTTGACCGAATGCTCATCACTGTCCAGCCCATGTATATAAATCAAC
>JASLEL010000220.1 GCA_030151145.1 Aquirhabdus sp.
CTCAAGATGACGATCTTTATGGATCGGTATCCGGGTTGATGCGCGCATATCTCATCGGAGATATGTGATTGTAGATAATATTTTCAATAGATGAATCATGCATTTAATTTTATATATCTTTATTGCATAAGCATCACTACAAAATTGTAAAAGGATGATCTTTTTATCATGAATCCCCTCTAAGATAGCGGGGCGTGATCTTGTGGTTCTCGTAGGTTGAGGTTTAGGAAATACCATTTATTTTGAGGAGTCAGCCGTGAATCTTTATTATTCGATCCTGTCGCCATACGGCCAAAAAGTCCTGATCGCCCTGTACGAAAAGGGCATCGCTTTTACGCCCGTGAACGTGAATCTGTCTGATCCAGCAGATAAGGCGGCCTACCAGAAGATCTATCCGCTGGGCAAAGTTCCCCTGCTGACCGATGAGAGCAAAGAACTCTTTATCCCTGAGTCGACCATCATCATTGAGTTTCTGGAAAATGAGTTTCCGGGACAGGGCACCCAGTTGATTCCGGATGACAAAGTCGCGGCGCGGCGCGTGCGTTTTAAAGATCGCATGAGCGACCTGTATGTCAATATGTCGATCAGCACGATCTTCTTTGACGGCTTGAAACCAGAAGATAAGCGCAATCCAGACGCGGTTGCCAAGGCGCGTGAGCATCTGGACGTGATGTATCGCTTTATGGATGATTTCTTGGGCAAAAACGAGTTTGTCTCTGGTAGCGAATTTAGCATGGCGGACTGTGCGACTTTCCCGGGCCTCTTCTATGCGCAGAAGATGCATCCGTTTAGCGACTATCCGAACGTGGTGGCGTATATGCAGCGCCTGATGCAGCGTGCGAGCGTGCAGAAGGTCGTGGCAGAGCTGATGCCGAAGCTGCAGGCGATGTAAGGCAAAGAATGCTTTAGATATGAAAAAGCCCGATCTGTGAGAACAGGTCGGGCTTTTTGATGTAATCAGTCTATCCTGATGGCTATCTAGTGCAATGCACTCATGATGGAGCATGGCCGAATGCGGCGTATTTGCAGTCCTTGTTGGGCTCGAGGAGAGAGTGCCTTAAGATTACTTCGATTTGGTAAGTCTTCCGGAAGCGTGATGTTCCAGATCAGACCAAGGTTATGCAGGGCATTTAGCACCCACCAGCCGGGGTCAGCCTGTCCCTCGTAGAGTCCCAAGGCAGCAGAGCCGGGGAAGGCGTGGTGATTGTTATGCCATGATTCACCCATGCTTAGGATGCCAGCCCACTGGATATTGTGCCCCTGTACTGCAGCACCGACGACCTCATGATCCATCTGCCCCTCATTATGGGCGAAATAACCGATCAGCCAGTGACCGGTGACCGAGACGATGATCCGTACCGAGATCCCCCAGATGACCCAAGGCAGGCCACCACAGAGAAAGAGTCCGCAGGCCAGCGGCAGTTGTTGCAGCATCCATGTGCGCTCCATGAACCGATACATCCGATCCTCTGCCAGTCGCGGCTCTGGTGTGAAGGTCGGCGCGTGAGTCAGCCTGAGGTCACAGTGCAGTTGCCACCATGCGTCTTTGAGCATGCCGGAGCCATGGCGTAGGTAGGGATGACAGTCTGGCTGACGCTGTGCCCAGTCACGTAAATCATGGGTATGCACCATGCCAAAAGGCCCCGCCATGCCCACCAGCACCCCCAGATGTACAAACAGATACTCCATCCAGCGTGGGCAGTCATAGCTGTGATGGATCAGCTTGCGATGCATGCCCAGCGAGTGCCCTAAGCACAAAGTCACGGCGGAAGTGAGCAGGAACACCAGCACAGGCGTCCAACCGATGGTGAGTGCGCCACCGACCAGTGCGATGAGGAGATGTCCGCTATACCAGAGTGATTTAATTGGGGACCATTGTACCGAGCCTGCAACGGGATTGGTCACGGGGCTGCTTTTGATGCGAGGAAGCTCTGTCGACATGATTATCTCTTATCCTTATATTTGCTCTACTTGAACATACATAGCGTGCCGAGATGGCGTCAAGCGACTGAAATAAATACTTAAACATTTAGTCAAAATATCATCTGTACCGAATGTGCCACAGATAACAAAACTTCACGGTACTTAATCTTGCTACTGTCACACAAAACAGGTTTCATAGGGTGTTAAGAAGGAATTTTTGAACGAGATCATCGCCATGGCTTTTTTTAATGATTCGGATAAACTTGAGACAGAAGAGTGGCAAGAGGCCTTTGATGCCGTGATTAAAAATGTCGGCACGGAGCGAGCGGCGTTCCTGCTGAAAACCCTGTTTCAACAGGCCATTAGCCGCCATGTACCGATCCAGCGCCTCAATACGGCCTATATCAATACTATTCCCCCCGAAGAAGAACCCGGCGTCCCGGGCGACGATCATATGGAGCGCCGTATCCGCGCCCTGATCCGCTGGAACGCACTGGCGATGGTACTGCGAGCTAACAAACACGATGATCTGGGCGGGCACCTTGCGACCTTTGCCTCGTCTGCGACGCTGTACGATGTCGGCTTTAACCATTTCTTCCGCGCTACCAATGATCACTTCGGCGGCGACATGATCTACTATCAGGGCCACTCGGCACCTGGTATCTACGCGCGCTCGTATCTGGAAGGCCGCATCAGCGATGAAGAGATCCAGAATTTCCGCCGTGAAGTCGGTGGCAAGGGGCTGTCGAGCTATCCGCATCCGTACCTCATGCCCGACTATTGGCAGTTCCCGACTGTCTCGATGGGTCTGGGACCGATCATGTCGATCTATCAGGCCCATGTGCAGAAATACCTGACCAACCGCGGCCTGATCGAAGAGCAGAACCGCAAAGTGTGGGCATTCCTCGGTGATGGCGAGATGGACGAGCCAGAAAGCCTCGGTGCAATCGCACTGGCAGGCCGTGAAAAGCTCGACAACCTCATCTGGGTCATCAACTGCAATCTGCAGCGTCTGGACGGTCCAGTACGCGGTAATGGCAAGATCATTCAGGAGCTGGAGTCGAGTTTCCGTGGCGCAGGCTGGCGCGTGATCAAGGTCATCTGGGGCCGCCGCTGGGATGCGCTGCTGGCACGCGATACCACAGGCGTGCTCAAGTACCGCATGGAAGAAGCCGTGGATGGCGAGTATCAGGCATCTGAGGCACATGGTGGTGGCTATGCGCGTGAGCATTTCTTTGGCAAATACCCTGAGCTTGCGCAGATGGTCGCCAACATGTCGGATCAGGAGATCGATGATCTGAATCGCGGTGGTCATGATCCGGTCAAGGTCTATGCGGCCTATGATTCGGCGATGAAATCGACCGGTCAGCCGGTGGTGATCCTTGCCAAGACCGTCAAGGGCTATGGGCTGTCGGATGCGGTACAGAGCGCGAACAAGAGCCACCAGATCAAAAAAATGGGTCTGCCGTCACTACAGTATTTCCGCGACCGCTTTGATCTGCCGTTTAAGGATGCTGATCTTGAAGAGCTGCCGTTCTTCCGTCCGGCAGAGGATTCACCGGAGATTCGTTATCTGAAGGCGCGCCGCGAGGCACTGGGTGGCTATCTGCCGGCACGCCGTAGCGCACACATCGAGTTGCCTGCACCTGAGCTGGCGGAGTTCCAGCCGGTACTGGCAGGCTCCAATGATAAAGAACAATCCACCACCATGGTCATGGTGCGTCTGATCTCGATCCTGCTCAAGCATCAGAGCCTCGGCCCGCGTGTGGTGCCGATCGTACCGGATGAGGCACGGACCTTTGGTCTGGAGGGCATGTTCCGCCAGCTTGGCATTTACTCCGCCGTCGGTCAGCTCTATATCCCGGAGGATAATGAGCAACTGATGAATTACCGCGAAGACAAATCCGGTCATATGCTGCAGGAAGGCATTAACGAGGCCGGTGCGGTCAGTGCGTGGATCGCACTCGGCACCAGCTACTCGACCAATGCACTGCCGATGATTCCGATGTATATGTTCTACTCGATGTTTGGCTTCCAGCGTGTCGGCGATCTGATCTGGGCGGCGGGCGACAGTCAGGCGCAGGGCTTCCTCTTGGGTGCCACGGCAGGCCGCACGACGCTGAATGGCGAAGGTCTGCAGCATCAGGATGGTCACTCGCATGTGCTGGCGGCGACCGTGCCGAACTGCGTGAGCTACGATCCCTGCTTTGGCTATGAGCTGGCCGTGATCGTGCAGGATGGTCTGCGCCGTATGTACGCTGAGGGCGAGCGGGTGTTCTATTACCTGACGCTGATGAATGAAAACTATGCCCATCCCGCCATGCCTGAGGGCGTCGAGGAGGGCATCCGCAAAGGTCTCTATCTGTACCAGCAGGAAGCCGATGCCACGGTGCAACTGATCGGCTCGGGCGTGATCCTGCGCGAGGTGATCAAGGCTGCAGAGCTGCTGAAAAACGAATACGGTATCCATTGCAATATCTGGAGCGCGACCAGCTTTAATGAGCTGGCACGCGACGGCATGGTCTGCGATGAGTATAACCGCCTGCATCCACACGATCCGGTGCATGTGCCATGGGTCGCCGAGCAGCTCGCCCCACATAAAGGCGTGGTGGTCGCCGCGACCGACCATATCCGGGCCTATAGCGAACAGATCCGCGCCTATCTGCCGGATCATCGCCCCTATGTGACCTTGGGCACTGATGGCTTTGGCCGATCCGATACGCGGGAGAGTCTGCGTGCGTATTTCGGCGTGGATGCCGCGCATATCGTGGTGGCAACGCTGAAGCTCTTGGCAGATGAAGACGAGATCGACGTGCGCATGGTCAAGGATGCGATATCCAGCTTTGAGCTGGAGACCGATGCGCCGCCATCGTGGCTGCCTCAGTCGCATCTGGCACATCGCACCAGTGCCCAAGCGGATGAGGCGCAAGCTGCTGCGCAACAGCCAGCTCAGCAACCGGTCCAGCAACCGACTCAGGAGGGCTAAGGCATGCATATCAAGACGCCTGATTTGGGAGTAGAGAAAGCCGAAGTGTCAGAGATACTGGTCAAGGTCGGTGATACGGTCAAAAAAGACCAGAGCCTGCTCGTGGTCGAGTCGGCCAAAGCCAGTGTCGAAGTGCCATCGCCTGCTGATGGGGTGATACAGGCCGTACTGGTCACCGTCGGACAAACGATCAAAGAGGGCGTATCGCTGTTTACGCTCGAAGCCGATGAGGCGGCGGCGCCCGCGCCCGTGCCTGCTGAAGCCACAGCACCTGCGCCTGCACCAGTTGCGGCACCTACGCCAGCAGCCTCTGCACCAGCCGCCAGCGGTTCGCAGACGGTCAGCATTCCTGATCTTGGTGTCGAGCAGGCTGATGTGTCCGAGATATTGGTCAAGGTCGGTGATAGCGTCAGCGTGGGTCAAAGTCTGGCGGTGGTCGAGTCGGCCAAAGCCAGTGTCGAGATCCCCAGTCCCTATGCCGGTGTGGTCGAAAGTATCGCTGCCGCTGTGGGGCAGACCATCAAGCAGGGCGATGCGCTGCTCGTGATCAAAGGTGAAGGGCAAGCGCCTACGACGGCGCAGACCCCACCGAAAGCGACGCTGGCCAATCCTGCCCCCGACGCAGATGCACCGACACCAGCAGCACCCTCAACAGCAGTTCCAGCGGCAGCACCTGCTGCATCGGTCGCAGCGCCAACAGCGACCACCAGTGTCTCTGCCGCCGATGTCTACGCGGGTCCTGCCGTGCGTAAGACAGCACGCCAGCTCGGTGTCGATCTGCATCAGGTGACTGCCAGTGGCCCACATGGCCGGGTGCTCAAAGAAGACGTCTTTGCCTATGTCAAAGGTCGCCTGACGTCTGCGGCACCTGCCACGCAAGCCGCTGCTGCTGGCTTTGCCTCCGGTCTGCCATCCTTGCCGGACTTGAGTAAATGGGGCGCGGCGCATGATGAGGCCTTGACGCGGCTGCAAGCGGTCTCGATCCCGCAGCTCTCGCTCAATCTCTATTTGCCGCAGGTCACGCAGTTTGACCATGCTGATATCACGGATCTGGAGTCTTTACGCGTCGAGCTGAAAGACGGCTATAAGAAACAAGGCATCAGCCTGACCATTTTGGCCTTTATTGCCAAAGCGGTTGCGCATCTCTTAAAGAGCGAAACCCGCTTTAACAGCCATCTGAATGACGATGCTAAATCGCTTAAAGTCCGCGAAGAGATCCATCTCGGTATCGCGGTCGCCACCGATGACGGTCTGATCGTGCCGGTACTGCGTAACCCGGATCGTCTGAGCATCCGCGAGATTGCCCAAGCTTTGGGTGAGCTAGGCCAAAAAGCCCGTGACAAGAAACTCACACCGAATGATCTGGCGGGGGCGACCTTTACCATTTCAAGTTTGGGTGCTGTGGGCGGTACCGGCTTTACCCCGCTGGTGAACTGGCCACAGGTCGCGATCCTTGGCATCTCGCCGTCCGCCATGCAGCCGGTGTGGGATGGGGCGGCGTTCCAGCCGCGCCTGATGCTGCCCTTGTCACTGTCGTATGACCATCGGGTGATCAATGGCGTGGATGCGGCCCGCTTTGCGCGTAGTCTTGCCGTTTTGTTAGGCGATTTGCGCCGGGTATTGCTATAAACCTCAGCTAAAATCAAGGGTATTCGATCTCTGATGGAGCATATGGCATGCTGCGTAGTGTGATGATACTGGCTGTAGGCATACTGGCTGTGCTGGGGGCCAGCAGTATGCTGAGACCCTGGCTCGGTGCGCAGACGGGGGAATGGGCGAAGCCGTTTCAGCAAGTCATGGGGCTGGTCAAAAGCCCGAATGACGCGCAATCTTCTGCTACGGCAACGCGCAAGCTGACCGTATATCAGGCATCCGGCAAGCACGGCGAGACGGCCTTTGCCGATGAGCGTCACGCTGCCGCGTCGGCTCATCAACGTGTGGTGGATAACGCGAAAGGTTCATCTTTCCACAGTACACGACCCAAACCCGCAGATGATGATCAAGAAGTGGATGCACTGGATGTTTCGGGTCAGCAGCATGACATACAGCACAAGGCCGCGGAGCTCAAGCGCCTGCAAATGGATCGTGCTGTCGGAGATTAAGTCCGGATCGTCCATCGTCAAAAAAGCCTGCATGACGCAGGCTTTTTCATATGCAGGGTTTTTAGTAGTGCGTGGATCTGAATATCTATGATTTTTGCGCAGGACTTTAGGTCTTGAGCAGCGCATAGAGCGTGGTGATTTGCACTTCACCTGCGACCGGCTCTGGGCCATAGATCTCCCAGAATGTGCCTTCTAATGGTAGCTCCTGTGCCGCGCACCACTGCATGAGCTTGGGCCATGCTTCAGGGAGTTGATGAAATGAACCACGCAGCACATACTGGACGGCTTGACCGCCGGGCAGATGGGACGCGACGACATCACCTACCGCAGAGAAATCGTGCGCTACGATGACACCCGGCTCCAGATAAATCCGACCCGGTGTAGACATGCGCGACAGGGTACAGTGGAGGCCGATGGGGGCGACATCCAGTGCCGGTAATGCGGCTGCAATCTGCTGGCGTGCACTGCGCTGAATCTGCGGTAACTCACTAAACGCGACCTCGGCCTGAACCACTGCGGTATGCTGGGCGCTGACGGCGATGATCTGATAGTCGGAGGTGTCTGCTGCGGATGTGGTGGTCATGCTGTCGTTCCTTGTGCTGAAGATGAGAGACTTCAGATGAGCGCAGTATAAAGCGACTTTTCGGATGGACCGAATAAACTGGTCAATTTAACAACAAAAATGCCTGACCTCAAAACGGGCGTAAAAAAAAGCCCGCAACATGTGCGGGCTTGGTATGAAACCTGAAAAAGACAGGTCAGAGTACAGGCAATCGTTACACTTTTTCAGCAATGACCAGGGCTTCCGCCTGCTCGGGTTCCTGATAGTTGAACTTCGCGTAGATGCGCGCGCGCGCAGCCGGATGGATGTTCGCCTTGCTCAAGTCACCTTGATAGTGATCATAGACGCGCTGATCCATGAGCTTGTACCACAATGGCGGGATGATCGCAGGCAACAGCAGGGACGCATAGCCACCCGGCAGTTGCGGGACATCTTCAAAGTGACGCAAGGCTTGGAAGGCGCGAGTCGGATAGGCGTGGTGATCCGAGTGGCGTTGCAGTTGGTACAGCACCAGATTCGTCACCATGCTGTTGCTGTTCCAACTGTGCTCGGGCATGGTGCGAACGTACTGACCGCTTGGCAGTTTGGCACGCTTCAGACCGTAGTGCTCAATGTAGTTGATGACTTCAAACAGCGTAATACCATACAGTGCTTGAGTGATCTGGAACGGAATGACACGACGACCAAACAGCGCGATCAGTGTGGCATGGTAGCCTGCAGACATGGCCCAGCCACGCAGCAGTTCATTGTCGAACGACCAGAAGGTCTTGCCACGGCGCTCCAGACGGCGTGTCTCGATTTCGATGGCGGATTTGAAGCTGCCGATCACGGTGCGGGGCCAGAATTGCCAGAAGCTTTCGCCCATTTGCGACGAGGCCGGATCTTCTGGGGTTGCGACACGGCGATGGTGACCGTAAGGATGCTCAACGCGGAAATGCACATAGCCAGTCGGCAGCAGCGTCAACTGCGAGAGCAGATGGTAATGCTTCTCGGACTTATGGCTCAGTTCATGTGCGGTGTTGGTTGCAATACCGTTGATCGCACCGATGGACATGCCCATGAGAATCTGGTCAATCAGTGGTGTCCCTTTGCGGCTGACGGCGTAGGCGGCGACAAAATTAGCCAGATACTGGACTGGAATAAACGCCTTGACGATCTGCATATAATAGGGATCGTTTTCCAGCGCGTGAATGGCTTCTTCAGGATGATTTTCGGAGTCTGCACCGATCAGTTTATCGATCGCTGGAATAATGGCATGCAGCATGGCAGGCGCGACCATGGTCATGGCACGCAGTTTCTTTGGTGCAATGGCATAGCCTGCAGCAGCGACAACGCCGATCAGAGGGATCGCCGGGCTCAAAAGCCACAGGTAGCGTTTCTTGTCTTTGAATTTTTGCGGTGCCGATTCATTCTGTAGCAGGTGGATCGGGGTATTGGCGTTCATAAGGTGATCTCCAAATCGTATCAACAACCGGCAGGATCTCGGGCCTTATGGTGCCTGTGCCTGCATAGGGTATGTTGCTTCAGGGTAAAGCTTAGTCCTCGTGAATTGACTTATGCGGCCACTTCTATTCACCCTGCGCCAAAATGATGGGTGGAAAATGATCAATTGCAGTTCTCTTTTCCACTTGCTGTTGCGTTGTCA
>JASLEL010000241.1 GCA_030151145.1 Aquirhabdus sp.
CCGTCGCGCTGGCCGAGCCGGACGCGACGGACAGTGCCAGCGGTTCGGGAAGCTCCGCGCCGTCCGGCAGCGAGAACAGCCCGATCGAGATCCCGGCCGGCGGTTCGGTGCAGGTCGGCTTCAGCGCGATCGGCCCGAGGCATCGCCAAGATCGCCGAGCGCTGGCCACCATGGCGGCAACTGATGACCTTTGACGCGGGACTGCTGTTCCAGTGTTACCAGAAAGACCCGCGCACTGGCTTTATCAAACTGTTTGCCAAGATGTCGCAACTCGACATGCTCAACCAGTTTACGACCCATCTGGGCAGTGGTGTGTTTGCCTGTCCGCCCGGGGTGCAGTCTGGTGAGTTTATCGGGCAGCAGCTATTGATGTCATGAGTTTGAAGCAAGAAGCGGCAGGTGACGGCCGCTTCTTTTTTTGGCCATTTTTGCCCTAGGTATGGCAGAGATGACTGCTAAAGTCGATAAGAACCAGATATTGATCCGTGATGCTATGCTGCTTTAGGCGTGTATAAACGGCGCGGTGTGAGGCCACGGCTGCGCCCGCTCAAGCTGTCCTGCGATCTGAAACAACAATCCCTCCTGACCTGCACCCGCGATGAATTGCACGCCCATCGGCAGACCGTCTGCCGTCTGATGCAAGGGCACTGACATCGCCGGAACCCCGGTGATATTGGCAATCTGGGTAAAGGGCACGCGCTGCAGGCTTTGTAAGGCGAGTTTCTGCGGAATGCCCAATTTCAGGGCGGTACTGGCCTGACCGCTCGCCAGCAAGGTTTGCATCGCCAGCCTTTTGATCGGATTGGGTGCCGTCTCGCCGATGCGATCTGGCGGCATGGCGGTGGTCGGTGTCAGCCACAGATCATAGCTTGAGAAAAACTCGCCGAGTTTGCGCGTGATCAGGTTGATATGGTGGCAGGCCTCCGCATAGCTTGCGGCAGATGCCGCATGCCCAAAGGCTGCCGCAACCCGCGTCTCTAGCTCAAATTGCGCCTGTTCTTCACTGATGAGCTTTTGCACACGCTTGATCGTCAATGCTGCTCGGGCAAACCATAGCGTCAGAAAGCTTTCGGCTGCGCGCATGCCATCGATATCGGGCTGGGCTTCTTCGACATGATGACCCAGCGACGTCAGCAAATGCGCCGTTTTTTCGACCGCACGGCGGGCTTCCGGATCGACCAGTGTGCCAACGGGTGATGCGGTTGAGAAGGCGATTTTGAGACGTGCAGGCTCTACGCCAACTTCCTCAAGATACGACCGCTCAGGCGGGCGCAGGCGAAACGGCGCGCCCACCTCATCGCCTGCGGTGGCATCCAGCATGGCGGCGCTATCACGCACGCTGCGCGTCAGGACATGATTGACACTGGCGCCATGCAGTTGCTCGGTCAAGAGCGGTCCCCAAGGGGTGCGCCCCCGACTGGGCTTCAGACCAAACAAACCACAGCAGGACGCAGGTATCCGAATCGATCCCCCCGCATCACTGGCACCGGCGATGGGCACGATCCCTGCGGCCACTGCTGCCGCCGAACCGCCTGAGGAGCCGCCCGGCGTGTGCTGGGTGTGCCATGGATTGCGGGTGGCCTGCCATGCATCGGTTTCGGTGACGGCTTTTAAGCCAAATTCAGAGGAGCTGGTGCGACCAAACATCACCACGCCCGCATCCAGCCAGCGCCGCGTGATCTCGGCATGATAATCCGGCGTATAGCGCGCCTGTTTGAGCGCCTGATTGCCATTGCTCATCATCACCCCGGCGTATTCCTGGTAGAGATCCTTGAGCAGGAATGGCACCCCGGCAAACGGACCCTTCAGCTCTGCCGTGGTGGCGCGTTGGCGTGCCTCTTCATCCATGCGAATGATGACTGCATTTAGCGCGGGGTCTGTTTCATCACATCGGGCGATGGCCAGCGTCAGCAACTCGGTGGGATGTACTTCTTTTTTGGCGACCAGATCGGCGAGCCCGAGCCCATCGTAGCGGACGTATTCTGAGATTCTCATTTCATTACACTCTGATTGGTATGCGAGGGGGATTTATGCACCTGAGACGATCAGAAAATCAAAAAAATATATAAAGAAATTAGCCGATCTTTGGAGGCGTCTCATATCAGTTTATATGAATAATCCTGCTCAAGGGAGGGGGTGGTTAAAATATTCGCCAATAATCGTGGAACGTTTGCGCTGTATATGTTTTGCTCGCTTGGAAAGTGAGAAACAATTCCCGGTTTGTGACCTGTTTTGCATTATTATAACTTTTTTGTAATTTTTTAATCTGAACTTTCAATAACTTAAAGTGTACTACTATCACGGAAGTGACATGTGAATTTCATTGATCTGTCATTTTTATCCTTGATGATTGTGTGATCTGATTATGGGTTATATATCCCGTAATAGTACGCTTTTATAATCATTTTTATTTATTGGATAGCTGATTTTTATATTGGCTGTCTTGGTCTTATATTGCTTTTATTTTATCGGGGGTCATTATGGACGGTCGAGCCAATAATATTGTTTCTATATTGGAAAGCCACGCACAATTAAATGGAAGTAAGATTATTTTTGAATATTTGGGGCGGCAGTCTGGCGGTATTCAATCCCTGACGTACGCAGATCTGAGCGCACGCGTACAGCATCAGGCCCAGATCCTGATGAACCTTGCAGAGACGGGTGATCGCGCCGTGCTGCTGTTCGAGCCGGGTCTGGACTTTATCGTGTCGTTCTTTGCCTGTTTGAAAGCCAAAATTATCGCTGTGCCGGTCAGCCTGCCATTTAATCGCAATGGTTTTTCTAATATTTTGAATATTATGAATGATTGCGCGCCGAAGCTGGTACTCACGACCCAGAAGATACTCGAATTATCCGGCCTGATCGCATTAAAAGCGCAAAATGAAAATCTGATCCTGCATGCTGTTGATACTGAATTACAGCGCGACTGGGTGGCAAAGGATTTTCCGCTGATCAGCGAAGAAGACATCTGCTTCCTGCAATACACTTCAGGATCAACAGGTTGGCCTAAAGGTGTGACCGTCACCCATAAAAACATCATGGCCAACGAAGCCATGATCGCTGAAGCCTTCGGCACACAAA
>JASLEL010000262.1 GCA_030151145.1 Aquirhabdus sp.
TGACAACCGATGTAGAGATCAGCCAGTCTGATGAGGTGAGTAGCGTGGTCGCACTCGATATCGTGCCTAAGGTCAAACCGACCAAGCCGCGCAAAGCCGCAAATGCGGAGACGGCTGCCGAGACCGGTACGGTCAAGCGGCGGCAGTTTAAGGGCATGAGCCTTGAGGAGCGGCAGGCCGAGCGGCGCGAGCGCCTCTTGGAGGCTGGCTTGCAGTTGTATGGCTCGCTGGGATTTTTTTCGGTTACGGTGCGCGACATCTGTGTCGAAGCCAAGTTGACCGAGCGTTATTTCTACGAGTCGTTTAAGAATAGCGAGGCGCTGTTTGACGCCATCTATATGCGCCTGATCGAGCAACTGCAGCAGCGCATCATGACGGCTGTCATGAAAGGCGCACCCGATCCGCGCATGATGATCCAGCAGGGCGCGCAGGCGTTCTTCCAGCTCTTGCTGGACGAACAGCGTGTGACGCGCATTCTGTTTATCGATGCCATTCTCGTGCATGAGAATGATGGCGAGAGCATCTACAAGGCGGTCAAGCGCTTTGACGTCATGACACAATCCTTCATCGCGCTGATGTTGCCTAAAGCACAGGAATACATGACGCTGGTGTCGCTGGTCTCAACCGGCCTGACGGGCTATGTCTGTCATCTGGCGACGCGCTGGGCCATCGGTGGCTTTAAGGAGCCGATTGATCAGGTGCTACAGTCCTGCATGCTGATCTATGAGTCGCTGATCTTTACCCTTGAGCACTCCAAGCAAGACCTGTGGCAGCCCAAAGATCAGGGGGTCAGCAAAGCCTGAGTGCTCGGCTGGGTGAGCTGGCTGGTCAGTTGATGCTGGCACAGCTCGCCTAAGCGCAGCAGGGCATGCTCCATCTGCGCCGACCAGAGATCGCCGCAATTGATGCGCAGATGATGGGCATACTGCCCTTGCGTCGCAAACAGGATGCCCGGCATGATAAAAATCCCCTCCGCCAGCGCCTGATCAAACAGCTGCACGCTATTGCAGCCTTCCGGTAGCTCTACCCACAGTAAATATCCCCCGCGCGGTCGCGTCAGCCGGGTGCCAGGCGGGAAGTGTCGCTCAATGGCATCCGAGACACGGCTGATCTGTAGCCTGAAGGCTTCTTTCAAATGCCGCAGGTGATGGTCGTACCCGCCATTCTCCATAAAACGCGCCAGCACGATCTGAAACAGACTGGCTGTCGAGACGCTGCTGGTAAATTTTAAGTGCGTGATCTCCTGCAGCCAGCGCCCACACGCGACCCAGCCGATGCGAAAACCCGGCGCGATGGTCTTGGTGAATGAGCCACAGAGCATGACATTGCCGGTCTTGTCCCAGGCCTTGAGCGGCTTGGGTCGATACTGGTCAAAGCACAGCTCGCCGTAGATATCGTCTTCAATAATCGCAATCTGCCGCGTCGCCATGAGGCTGACGATGGCTTCCTTATGGCTGTCGGGCATGATGCTGCCTAGAGGGTTCTGGATGGTCGGCATCACGAGCAGCGCCTTGACACGACCCGGTTCGCGCGTCGCCGCCTCCAATGCCTCGACACTGATGCCATCGCGGCTGCTGGTCGGGATTTCGAGTGCCTTAAGCCCGAGATTTTCGATGATCTGCAGGATGCCAAAATACGTCGGCGACTCGACCGCCACCGTATCCCCACGCGTGGTGACGGCCCGCAGGCAGAGGTTGAGCGCCTCCATCGCGCCCACCGTGACGACGATCTCTTCATTACGCAGATAAGCCCCATACTGGGCATAGCGATGGGTGATCTGCTGGCGCAGCTCGGGGTGACCCATGCTCATGTCGTAGTGGCCGATGGCGTTTAGGGTCGTGCGGTTCTGCGCAGCCAGCAGCTGTCGCAGGCGCCGTACCGGAAAAAGATCGGGACTGGGCAAGGCCGCGCCAAGCGGGATCAGATTAGGACGTGTCGAGGCATTGATCACGCGCATGATGGTCTGGTTCAGCTCGACATTGGTCGGCGCACTCAGCGGGGTGGTGATCTCAGGCTCCGGGAGCTGGACCGGTTTGGCGCGGACGAAATAGCCGGATTTGGGCCGCGCTTCGATCAGACCTTCGTTCTCAAGGAACCGCAAGGCGGAGAGCGCCGTGATCGGACTGACTTGCTCCTGCTGGGCAAGCTGCCGCACCGAGGGCAGGCGGCTGCCGACGGCAAAAGCGCCCTGCTGGATCAGCGCAGCCAGTGCCCGTGCCAGCTGCTGATAGCGTGGCGCCAGCGTATCCTGCAGGTCATCGGATGCGGTCAGGTGGGTAGGGTGCAAGGACGTCATCACGGCTCTCGGCTGGCTCACGGACATAGACAGCCACTACGGCTGATTTTTTGATCATAACAGATACAGTACAGGCTTTATCTGTATCTATCACAAAATGATCTGGCTGTATCTGTTGCGACTCGCGCTGATCCATCACAATTTTTCGATTGACCGTTCGGTCGGGTTTACGATGAATCCGACCGTGTGCGGTGTCTTTGTGCGTCACGTCTATCGGGAGTTGTCATCATGTCCGTTGTCCGGGATTTTTCCGTATCTACTGTCGTTGCTGGATTCGTCGCGGTGCTGGTGGGCTATGCCAGTGCGGCGGTGCTGATCTTTCAGGCGGCGCAGGCGTTAGGCGCATCCAGTGCCGAAATTGCCTCGTGGATGTGGGCACTTGGCATCGGTATGGGCGTGACTTCCATCGGTCTGTCATTGTATTACCGCATGCCGGTCATCACTGCATGGTCGACACCCGGTGCGGCGCTGATCATCGGCAGTGGCGCAGGTCTCAGCATGGGCGAGGCGACCGGGGCGTTTATCATTTCGGCGGTGCTGATGGTGGTGACTGGGTTCTCCGGGATCTTTGAGCGCAGCATGAAGCGCGTACCGGTCTCGTTGGCCTCGGCCATGCTGGCGGGCGTCCTGCTCAAATTCGGCATGAATGCCTTTGTTGCCATGAAGACGCAGCTCGTCATGGTCGGCAGTATGTTTGTGCTGTACCTGCTCTTGCGCCGCCTGATGCCGCGCTATGCGGTAGTGGGGACGCTGCTCTTGGGCATCGGTATCGCGGCAGCGCAGCATCAGTTGTCGTTTGCCGATGTGCATCTGACGCTTGCCGTACCGATCTTTACCGCACCGATCTTTAACTGGCATGCACTGGCGCTTGCGGTACCACTCTATATCGTGACCATGGCTTCGCAAAATATCCCCGGTGCGGCCGTGATGCGCCAGACGGGATTCAATACACCACTGTCACCGACCATCGGCTGGATCGGCGTGGTCAATACCGTGCTGGCTCCCTTTGGCGGCTATGCGATCAATCTGGCGGCGATTACGGCGGCCATCTGTATGAGTGAGGAGGCTCATGCCGATCGTCGCCGGCGCTATACCGCAGCCGTGGCGTCGGGGTCGTTCAATATCCTGATGGGTTTGTTTGGTGCGACGCTGGCATCGCTGCTGTTGGCTTTTCCGCATGAGCTGGTGTTGGGCATTGCCGGACTTGCACTACTGGGCACCATTGCCAATGGCCTCACGCAGGCGGTGCGAGAGGAGCGTGAGCGCGAGGCGGCGATCATTACCTTTTTGGTCACGGCATCGGGCTTAAGCCTGTGGGGGATCGGCGCGGGGTTCTGGGGCTTGGTCGCAGGACTGGTGGCCCTGATGATCAGTCATTTCCGTCTGATGCGACGCGTGCTGGCCTGAGACGCGTGGAGTGATGAGGGGTGATACGCCCAGATGCGTTTTAGCACCTATGAAAGTACGCCTGTCACGGGCGTATTTTTATTTTGTCAGCATGATTTCTTTTCAAAACAGTCTTGAGAAGCGGTTGAGCACGCTGAATGTGGCATTCAGGCTCTCTACAACAGCGCCGTTACGTGGTTGCAGTGACAAAAACCGCAGGTATAAAAAGCCCCGCCACGACGAGGATTGCTATGCGGTCGTGACGAGGAAGGGGTGTAGGAGCGAGATCTGGTGTAGAAACCAGAGCCTGACTCATCAGGCTTTGGTTTTGTCTTTGGTCGGTGCTGCGATCTGTACAGCATCGCCGCTATTCAGACCATCTGGCGGATTGGTAATCACGCGATCTGTGGACGCAAGCCCTGAGCCGACCACAATCACTTTGCCTTCATCATGCGCGATGGTGATGCTCTTGAAGACCACATGGTTATTGGCATCGACAGTCGCCACACGTAGCCCTTGTTTATCAAACAAAAGCGCACTGGATGGGATCTCAAGGCTTGCGGCCGCTTTCTTGCCCGACTGGTCAATGCTGGCATTGACGAAGCCGCCCGGCAGCAGACGACCATCGCTGTTATCCACCTCAAACTGAATCAAGGTCGTCCCTGCGCTGGCATCAACCGCCTGCGAGCTGGCAGTCACGCGCGCATGGAAGGTCTCACCCGGACGGGTCGGGCTGGTCAGTAGGGCAGCGGTGCCGACCTGAATGCCAGCGGCATCGGTCTGCGGCACGTTGACCGAGACGCGCAGTTTCTTGACATCGGAGATTTCAAACAAGGGCAAACCACTGCCGCTCGCACCGCTGGTATTGATCAGGGCACCGATGTCGGTATTGCGTGCGGTGATGATGCCGTCAAACGGCGCGGTGATGAATTTAAACTTCTGCAGCGTCACCAGCCGGTCGACATTGGCCTGACCGGACTTGACCACGGCTTCCTGAGCAGCCAGCGCGCTGACTTTTTCATCCACATCCTGCGGGGATACGGCACCGGGCGGCAGGCTCTTCCAGCGGGCCGCAGTCGAGCGGTCCAGCACGAGGGTTGCCTGTGCGGTGGCGAGGTCCGCCTTGGCCTGCGCGAGCTGCTGGTCGAGATCCGGTGTCTCGATCTCGGCGATCACTTGACCTGCCTTGACGCGGGTGCCGATATCGACTTTCCAGCTCTTGAGATAGCCGCTGGCGCGCGCGTAGATCTGGGCATGAGTGTAGGCGAGCAACTGTCCCGGGAGATCCAGCGTGGCTTGACCATCGGCGACCTTAGGCGGCGCTACGCTCACTGAGGGGATGGCCTGTTTCTCGGTCCATTCCTTGAGGTTGGTACTGCTGGACGCACGGGAGACTAAGCCGATGGCCACCAGTGCCACCAGGACCGTACCGGTCCCGATGCCGGCGAGGCCAAGTTTGCGGGTATTGATCGTGGTCGGTGCCTGTTGATGATCAGTCATGATGCGCTCCCGAGAGAGTAATAGAGGGGTGTGCCTGCTGCAGGATGGGCGCAGGGGCCGGGTCATAGGGTGAATGGGGCTGATGCGGTGCAGCGTTGGTACCATCTGGGCCGGGTTTGGCTTTGCCATGGTTGCGATGAATGATGCTGAACACCACAGGCACAAAGATCAGCGTGGCAATGGTCGCAAAGACCAAACCACCGATCACGGCACGACCCAGCGGTGCATTCTGCTCACCGCCTTCACCCAGACCTAAGGCCATGGGAGCCATACCGATTACCATGGCCAGCGCGGTCATGAGGACCGGACGGAAGCGCACGAAGCCTGCCTCGATGGCTGCCATGATGGGATCATGCAGCTCGTCGAGCTTTTCGCGGGCAAAGCTGATCACGAGCACACTATTTGCAGTCGCAACGCCCATACACATGATCGCGCCTGTGAGTGCCGGTACAGACAAGGTCGTATGGGTCACAAACAGCATCCACACGATCCCCGCCAGCGCGGCAGGCAGCGCGGTGATGATCACGAATGGGTCGCTCCACGACTGGAAGTTCACCACGATGAGCAGATAGATCAGCACGATGGCACCGATCAGACCAAACAGCAGCCCGGAGAAGGCGGTATTCATGGTCTGCACCTGCCCCAAGAGCACGACATTGGTGCCTTTGGGTAGCGTGGCTTTATTGCCATCCACGATCTTCTGGATGTCGGCTGCGACCGCACCCAGATCACGGCCTTGGGTGGTGGCGTAGATCTGGATCAGCGGTTGGATGTCGTATTGCGACACCACGGCATTGCTGCTGGTGCGTTTGATCTCGGCGACACTCCCTAGTACCTGCGGTGCGCTATTAGCGACCGAGCCGGTGATGGGCAGGTTTTTCAGGCTATTCAGACTGTCGATCTGGCACTGTGGCGTCTGGATCACGATCGGATACTGCACGCCGTTCTGTGGGTTGAGCCAGAAGGTCGGTGATACCTGACTGGAGCCGGCGAGGCTGACGACGAGACTGTTGGTCACGTCTTTTTCGGTCAGGCCCACCAGTTGTGCACGCGTCCGGTCGACATTGATGTCGAGTGACGGATTACGCTGCGACTGCTGGATGCGGACATCGGCAATGCCGGGGATATGCTTCAGCTGGGTCAGCAGTTTATTGGCATAGGCAAAGTTCTCATCCAGCTTGGGTCCACGGATCTGCAGATTGATCGGGGCAGGTGCACCGAAGTTCAGGATCTGGCTGATGATGTCAGCCGGGACGAAGGAGAACGTCACACCGGGGAAGGCTCGCGGCAGTTCCTCACGCAGCTTCTGGATGTAGTCTGCAGTCGGGGCGTGCTTTTCATTCAGCGCGATCTGGATGTCGCCATCGGAGGTGCCGATGATGCCGGTGTTGTTATAGGTCATGTTGATACCTGACACCGGGAAACCAATGTTGTCCGCCAGCGTATCGAGTTCTTTAGACGGGATGACCTGACGAATGACTTTCTCGATATCGGCGAAGCGATTGGCGGCTTCTTCGACCCGCGTACCGACCGGCAGACGGGCATGGATCAGGATTTGCCCGGAGTCCACCGTGGGAAAGAAATTACGTCCCAAGAACGGAATCAGCAGAAAGGACACCAGCACGAAGGCGAGGAATCCCGTCACAAACATACGACGATGGCTTAAGGCCAGCACGAGCAGGGCGCGGTAGACGTGGCGCACGCGCTCAAAGCGACCCTCAAATGCCCGCTGAAAACGTACCAGCGGATTTTTGGAGGGCGGCTGCAGGCTATTGCCGTGCTCATCGGTGTGCGGTACATGCGGCTTGAGCAGGTATTTGGCCATGGTCGGCACGAGGGTACGCGACAAGATGAACGAACAGGCCATGGCAAACATCACCGATTCGGCCATCGGCACAAACAGGAAGCGTGCCACGCCATGCAGGAAGAACATCGGCACGAACACGATACAGATACACAAGAGCGAAACAAAGGCTGGCGTCACGATCTGATCCGCACCATCCAGAATCGCCGTCTCGGTATCTTTGCCGTGCTCCAGATGCCAGTTGATGTTCTCAATCGTCACCGTCGCGTCGTCAACCAAGATACCGACCGCCAGCGCAAGGCCGCCCAGTGTCATGATGTTTAAGGTCTCGCCCATGGCGGCGAGGCAGATGATCGCCCCCAGCACAGATAGCGGGATCGAGGTGGCGATGATCAGCGTCGAGCGCCAGCTGCCGAGGAAAAGCAGGATCATCAGACTGGTCAGCAGTGCTGCGGTGACGCCCTCAAAGGCGACTCCCGTGATCGCACCACGCACGAACACGGACTGGTCGCCGATCAGGGCGATTTTGAGGTTTTCAGGCACGATGGCTTTGAGTGCTTCGACCTGTTCCTTTACCCCCGAAATCACGGCTAGGGTCGAGGCCGAGCCGTTCTTCAGCACCGACATCAGCACCGAACGGCCGCCTTCGACGTGGACGATGTTGGTCTGGGGCGGGTTGCCGTCGCGCACCTGTGCCACATCACGCATGTAGACCATGGCGCCATTGACACTCTTGATGGGCAGATTGGCGAGCCCTTCCAGTGCCGATGGGGCGTTATTGAGCTGGACGGCGTATTCATTGTCATCGATCTTTTGGGTACCGACCGGGGTGATCAGATTTTGTGCCGCCAGTGCATTGGCGACATCCTGCCCAGACAGACCGCGTGCCTGCATGGCACGGGTGTCGAGGTCGATCTGCACCTGACGGGTCTTACCGCCGAAAGGATAGGGGATCGAGGCACCGGGCACGGTGACGAGTTTGGTGCGCACGGTGTTTAAGCCTAAGTCACCGAGATTCTGCTCGGTCAGACCTTTGCCCGACAGCGCGAGCTGCAGGATGGGGACGGTCGAGGCGCTGTAATTCAGGACCAGAGGCGGTGTCGTACCGACCGGCATCTGCTTGACGATGGTCTGCGAGATCGCCGTCACCTGCGCATTGGCGGTCTGGATATTGACCCCGGGCTGAAAGAAGATCTTGACGATACCGACGCCGGTATAGGAGTTGGCTTCGATATGCTCAATGTCATTGACCGTGGTGGTCAGCACGCGCTGATAGGGCAGCATGATGCGACCACTCATCTGGTCCGGTGGCAGACCGGTGTAGTTCCACACCACGGCGATGACCGGGATCTTGATATCCGGAAAGATATCGGTCGGGGTGCGCACAGCAGCCAGCGGTCCGATGATCAGAAGCAGGATCGCCAGCACCACAAAGGTATAAGGGCGATGGAGTGCGATACGGACAATACCCAGCATAGAAAACTCCAGCACAACGACAGTCAAAGAATCCTTGACCCAAGGTCAAATGGCACAGCCGCAGGACGCAAACTCCCTGACAGGGGGCGGCGTCTCCTGATCGCATCCTTGGACAAGGCAGCACAGCAACTAAAAAGAGCACAACAGACGTCACGCAAGGTGAGAAGGGCGCGAGAACCGCGATTCCTAGGCGTTTAAAAAAAAGTCACCACGCCAAAATGCAACCGAGAAGGTTGCGTGAGTGCATCAGACTATCCGATCCAACTAGATAGTTAAATTCCATAAAAAATCACATGGGTTGTGCAAAAATGCACAAGCAAATGCGTGCTGAATTAATCATGACAAACGTCGTGCCGGAAGCGATCCGGCACGACACAGGCTGGGGCGATCAGCCCTTCGAGCGATGCGTGTTGGGCAACAAGACTGCCATAAGACCGATCAACGGCAGAAATGAACAGATCTGATAAACATATTCAATGCCGTACACATCCGCATAGTGACCGAGCAGCGCCGCACTGATCCCGCCCATCCCGAAAGCAAAGCCAAAGAACAGACCCGAGACCATACCGACTTTATTGGGCAACAGCTCCTGCGCATAAACCACGATGGCAGGGAAGGCCGACGCCAGCGTAAAGCCAATGATCACGCTCAAAATCGCCGTCGTCTGTAAGCCGACATAGGGCAGTGCCAAGGTAAACGGTGCAATGCCCAAGATCGACACCCAGATCACCATCTTGCGCCCGATACGATCCCCGATCGGACCACCCAAGATCGTGCCTGCCGCGACCGCACCCAAGAAGATGAACAGATAGAGCTGTGCGGTCTGAATGGTGAGATGAAACTTCGCCATCAAGTAAAACGTGTAATAGCTGGTCAAGCTCGACAGATAAAAGAACTTCGAGAACACGAGGAAGATCAGCGCGACCAGAGCAATCTGTACGGTGCGGCGAGGCAAGGTCTGGACCTGTGCATGGCCTTTGGCACGGGCTTTCTGATACCGGATCTGGACTTTGTACCAGCCACCGATCTTGTACAGGATCAGGATACCGACCACGGCGGCACCTGCAGCCCACGCCACGCTGGTCTGACCATGAGGCACGATCAAGAGCGCAGCGATCAGCGGACCGATGGCACTGCCGAGATTGCCGCCGACCTGAAAGATCGACTGCGCAAGGCCATGTCGCCCACCCGAGGCGAGGCGTGCCACCCGCGACGACTCTGGGTGAAAGATCGACGAGCCGGTGCCCATAAAGACTGCCGCCATGAGCAGCATGGCGTAGTTCTGCGAGAAGGCGAGCAGCAGAATCCCGGTCATGGTTGAGGTCATGCCAAAAGCCAGCGAATACGGCTTGGGATGCTTGTCGGTATAGCTCCCCACCAGTGGCTGCAGCAGTGAAGCGGTCACCTGATACGTCATGGTCACCAGCCCGATCTGGGCAAAACTTAAGTTAAACGTACCCTTAATGATCGGATATACCGCAAGCAGGAGAGACTGCAGCATGTCGTTGATCAGGTGCGTCAGGCTGATCGCACCCAGCACGCCA
This sequence comes from Aquirhabdus sp., assembly GCA_030151145.1. Classification (GTDB taxonomy): domain Bacteria; phylum Pseudomonadota; class Gammaproteobacteria; order Pseudomonadales; family Moraxellaceae; genus Aquirhabdus. The sequence continues at coordinate 10,007 of JASLEL010000262.1, forward strand.
AAGCCGGTCTGCTGGGCTGCGGTTTCGGGTTTCATGTCTGGCGTGGCCTGCGGGAGGCTCTCTGCCGTAGGTATCGCTTCTGGCATAGCATACTCTCTGGGTTTGTCTACTATATGGTCAGGTAGCATAGCGTGATCGGCATCGACATTCTTACGAAAAACTGTCAGGATGTATCGTAAAAGAGACATCCTGATCAGGATGAAAATCGAGGCTGTAGCCATGACCACGACACATGATCCGACGCCAGCGCAACACGTACAGCGCCCGTCCAGCTTGCATAAAGAACCGGAGTTCCGCCGCTATAGTCCCTACGATCTGCCTGTGGTCTCGCACTCGGCCGACTATGAGGATGGCAATGTCACCGACTGGCACTATCATCCGCATGTCCAGCTCATCCATGCTGCGCAAGGGGTGATGCGGGTCAGTACCGAGCAGGGACAGTGGGTGGTGCCGCCGTCACGCGCGATCTGGATGCCTGCCTTTGTTGCCCACACGGTGCGCATGATTGGACAGGTGCAGATGCGCACCGTGTTTATCCGACCCGATGCCGCGCCGGATCTGTGGGATCACTGTCAGGTGGTCGGCGTATCGCCGTTGTTGCGAGAGCTATTGCTGGCATCAACGCAAGTCCAGATGCCCTATGTGGAGGATAGTCGGGATGGGCATCTGATGCGGCTAATCCTGGATGAGATCCACACCCTGCCGACCTTGGCGCTGGAGCTGCCGACACCCACCGATCCACGCCTGCAGATCATCAGTCAGACCTTAAGGGATAATCCCGACGATCCGACCACGATCGAGATGTGGGCTGAGCGCCTGCATGTGGCGACCAAGACCATCCATCGACTGTTTGCCCGTGAGACGGGCATGACCTTTGGTCAGTGGCGGCAGCAGGTGCGCCTCTTGGCGGCGCTGGAGCGACTGGCACAAGGGGAGAAGGTGGTGGCGGTGGCGCTGGAGATGGGCTATAGCAGCCCAAGTGCTTTTGCGACGATGTTTAAGCGGCAGTTTGGCGTGAGCCCGAGTCAGTTCTTTGAGTGATTCAGGGATAACGGAACTCATTTATCTGTTGATCAGGTTTTGGCATTCGAAAGTTGGAATGGAGATCGTAAATACAGGATGTCAGCGCAGATAAACGCGATAGGAATACTCAATAGAATTTCGCGGTCGCCCCGCCACCAGCCTGCATAAAGCATCGGTAACGAAGGCAGACATGAAATAAGACCGAGCCACCGTTTTTGAATATTTTTCCCAATCAGGTAATGAGCAAAGATAAAGCCGTACAAAGCGAACAAGGGAATACCAATCGAAAAACGCTCAAGATAGGTGCAGGTGGCGATTGTGCTGGTACTGACAGTGATGAGGCAGGCCGTCAATGCTTTCATGATCATCCCTTTGATTCGGTAATATCATTATATGTATTTGATATGAAACGATAAAATAGAAGTAAAGAACATTGTGGGCTCGTTCCGATAATAAAAAAGCCGCAATCTGCGGCTTTTCTAT
>JASLEL010000269.1 GCA_030151145.1 Aquirhabdus sp.
GGCGTGGATGGTGCCTTGGGTGCTGCGCTTGCGATATGGGTTGCAAATAACGGTGTGGTCGCCATTGCTGCGGCGGCTGTCAGTGCAGTCCTGCGGGAAATGCCCTTCGCTCCATTTTTTTCGTCTTCTGCTGTCATACAAACTTCCTCGGTGAAATTTCCTTTTTTGTGTTTCTTCAGCTCACAACATTGCATGGAGCAAACCTGCTCCATTCAACCTCTCCCACATGCTATATCCCTCGTATGGTCGCTATGGTTGTGCCATCGCGTACCACCAGTGTTACCGGCGTTTTTTCTGCGATTTCCAGCAGACGGGTCCATTGCTCATCTGAGAGATCGGCAGTTGACTTGAGCGTGCGGGTGATACGGGTGTGACCTACCCCATCCACGAAGAAAGCCAAATCAACACCAACATCACCCAGCACCCAGCCCTTGCGTTCGGCATACATTTGCAAGGTCATGGCAGTACACGATCCCAAGGCTGTCAGCAAATAGTCGAACGGTGCCGTTCCCTCGTCCTGCCCGCCCCGTTCACGCGGCTCATCTGCGATCAGGGCATGAGAGCCGGCACGGACGCGATGCTCGTAGTGCTTTCCTGTTGATTGAATACTGGCTGTGGCTACAGACCTCATGATCATCCTCCCGTGATTGATTGTTCTGATGGTCCTGCCGCGGGCCTACCAGCCCCAACGGGTTTCCAGACCAAAATAATTCGAGTTATGCCCACCCGCATTGCGGATGACCTGCCCAACATCGTAATAGTCGTCTTCAAGCGCAAACGACAGACTACGGGTTGCCGCCCAGTCCACGCGGAACTGTCCGTAGGTGCTGCTACGGCGTCCGGGCGCACCCGCCGTACCCGGCACCGGGATATTCGGCTGTAGATAAATCGCATCATGCGTCGTCTGGCGCCAGAGCATGCCGAGGGCAAACAGACATTTGATACCCGAGGCGGGAGTGAGTGTCAGCGAGGGCTTCAAATGGATAAAGTTGGTGTATCCGGTATACCCTGACAAGGTCACGTAGTAGCCATTGGGAAACAATGGATTAAACGTGCCGACATGCTGGTCTGACAGATTCTTGTCCCCTGACGCCGCATCAAGCTGAAGTCCAAGCCGGGGTTTCCACGGTGTGGTCGCCCAGGTATACCCCGCCAGAGACCCTGCGCCCCAAGCATTAATAGTCTTGCCGCCCAGCCTGCCTGACTGCTGCATGGCTTCGACGTCCCAGTCAAATCCCTGTAGTACGCCCATGTAGTGCAGGTCAATGTTATTGCGTTGCTCATTGCCCGACCCGGCGAGGAAATGCACGTTATCCTGATGAAACTGGGATAGTGTCAAACTGAGCTCTCCCGCGCCATCGATCTGCCGCTGGAGACGTCCACCGCCATAGGTCAGATGCGTATTGCTGGCATCATCAAAGTCAGTGTGGTTCTGATACTGCACCGGATGACTGTCAAACGCGGTGAACCGCCAGTGGTGAATCTCATAATCCGCCCAGATCGCGTCGTAAGCCTGACGCACATTGGGCCCGTCCCGCACAGAGACAAAGCGCTGCAAGTCAAACGCCATCTCCTGCCGCCCGATGCGCAGTTTATAGGCACCATCACCCAGCGTGCCTTGGGTATCGGCAAACAAGAGACGCAGATCCAGTTTATTCACCTGTGCGGGATTGGGTTTATTCAGCCCCGGTGCCAGCGTATTTTCGATCTGGGCAAAGATGCGCGTGTCATCTGTCACATGCGCATCGGCATGCAGCTCCAGTCGATGCAGCAGATAGCCATTCGCCTTGTTACCCACCGTACCAAACATGGGGGCATTGTTGTTCTCGTAACGCTCGCGCAAGGTTGCGCCAAAGGATACATAACGCTTGGGATCGTCGCTGCTGAGCGGAATATATTTCAGCGCATCGCCGGGTTCAGGGCTTACAGCGGGGCTTGCCAGCGCGGACCAATCCTCTTGCCAGCGGTAAAAGCCGATCACCGGACGGCTGGGCGGTGATGCACCCCCTTGATCACCTGCTTCCGCTTGTGCACCTCCAGCCAGACCTGCCGACACGAGGACGCAGACGCCTCGCCACTTCATATTGAAAAGCGCTGCGAATAAAGTATCTACGGCAGAGCCACGACTTCTCACCACGACGCTGCCTCCCTGTCAGTTGCTGTTTCTTCTATCTCGATAGGTCTGACGGATGCTTGCTCAGGTGACCCGATCACCCAGCACCATAATCCCAGAACAATCTCATTAACAATTAACAAAATAGGCTTTTTGTCAGAGACTAATTCTTCATCAAAAAACTACTTCGTCACCGCATGAATCTCGGCGATATAGCCGCCGGGGAATTGCACCAGCGTACTGCTGTAGTCCTTAGACTTATAGGTCGGCGTCAGCAGCTTGGCACCTGCGGTCTGGGCTTTGGAGAGCGTATCGGCCAGATCATGCACCTCATAACCAGTGAGCTCATAACCGAATGGATAAGGCAGATGACCATCGGTAACAAGCACCAGTATCTTGCCGAAACCGGACTCAATATGTACGCGACGATAGGTCTCACCGCTACGACCAATTTCGCCAGCATCAGCCGCCTTCTCATCGGAAAGAATCTTGCCTTGCGAGAACTTCAGGAAATCACGGATAAACTCATCGGCCTTATCACGTGAGATATAGATGCGATTATCAGGTACGGTCTCTAGCGGATCATACTTGGGCGCTGTAAAGTGCCAGTAGAACTGCATCTTGACCCCGCCCGGCCACTGGATGACCGCATCCAGACCGATCGGATCTTTGAAGGGCTCGACGATCACCTCCGCCCCTGCCGCACGTGCAGCAGCAAGCGCTTTATTCAGATCCGTAACCAGATAGCCGGTGCGCTCCTGCCCGAAGGGATAAGGAATTGGCGTCAGAAATGCAAACGTGGATAACGTCCCGGCGGGCGTCCAGACATACTGTAACTGGCTATTGCTCGGTACCGGCAGGACATTGGTCGTGCCACGCGGCGATGGCTTTCCGCCAAAGGTCGCGGTAAAGCTGTTAACGAAGGTATCGAAGTCACCGGGGGCGATATAGACATGCGTCGTATCGTATTGAGCGCCAACCGAGACGACCGGAAGTGGGATGTCTTTATCCTTGGCCAGCAATTCGCCTGACAGGCTCAATGCTGCGACAAAGGCTGACACTTTGATCACGGTATAAATCCGATGTTCCTTAATACGACTGAGCATGGCGATCTCCTTGATTAAAAATGATGGACGGTTTGCATCGTCGTTCTTGTTCGATATACCGGTCTGTTCCTACCCAAGCGGGAATGACTATCCTAAGGCTGTCTTTGACGCTCTGTGACCATAACAGCCAGCACAAAGCCGCCAATCAGTCCCAGATGCTCAAAGAAGGCATTCATGGCCGCAAAGCGCATGTCCCCTTGCATCGTCCAGTATGCATTGGCGATCAGATTAGCCAAAAAGGTAAATACCCCCAGCGCTCCTGCACCCAGCCACACCCAACGACCCGAAATCACACAGGCGGAACCCAAGAGCTCAACGGCGATGGTCAGCACAGCCCAAGGCATTGCAGGCGAAAGGCCAAAATGCTGCTGCTCGGCGACTGCACTCTGAAAGTTCATGAGCTTATCGATGCCGCCGATCCAGTAGGCCGACGTCAACGCGATACGCGCGATGAGCCCGACTACGGGCCAGTCCAGAATCTGCGATACCCAGCGCGGTTGCCCGATGCCCCATGGTGTCAATGC
>JASLEL010000289.1 GCA_030151145.1 Aquirhabdus sp.
GACGAACTCCTCACCACCATAGCGCGAGGCCAGATCGGTACTGCGATAGAGGAACTGATGCAGTGCCGTCGCGACCTGCTTGAGCGTCTCGTCACCCAACTGATGACCATAGGCATCATTGTAGGCTTTGAAATGGTCAATGTCGATAAACAGCACCGACAGCGGCTCGCCCGAACGCTGCGCCCGCTCCCACTCCTCCGACATGCGCTCGTTAAAATAACGGCGGTTGGCCAGCCCTGTCACCGGATCTTCACGGGTCAGACGGATCAGCTCGTCGCTCATACGCTCGGCCTGCTGTTTATCCAGCTCCAGCAGACGCGATTGCAAGAAGTTCACGCGTTCTTTGGCGATATTGACATTGCTGACCACAAAACCGGTCAGGTTGATCAGCACCACATAGTAGACGTAGCGCACGACTTCTTCATTGGAATACCAGGCAAAGTCATAGTCCACAGTCTGCAGATAAGCGATCAGCAAAGCCAGAAAACCCGCCGACAGGCCGATGGTAAAGATCACCCGTGGTTTCATACCGATCATGAAGTAGATCAGGATATAGACCATCACCACATCGTAAGTCGCCGCCTGCGCCACCCACGGCGTCTTAAACTGCAGGGAAAAATACGCTGTGGACAAGACGCCAAAAAAGCAGACCACCGCCATGACCCGATAAAAATGGCGACCAAAGAACGATTTGCGCAAGAGCACGGGAATCGCGACCAGACAGATACTGCCGCAAACATAGGTATAGATGAGGTTATACAGCTCATTGGAGCGAAAATAGCCCCAGCTGAGATAGTACAGAATGGGCAGATTGATCATGCCCAGAATCAAATAAACAATGATGCCGGGGATCAGAAAGCTGTTGATCATATTGGTTGATCGCTCAGCCAACGTCATCCAGAACGCATTTTCAAGGTCCGGATGAAATGACCGCAACATGAGACGCTTATCGGCCAGCATTTCGCGAATCAGCGCATCTTCCTGAATCATCGGCTCTATCGCCTGTGCTTTTTTGCTCAAACTCACACTCTCTATGCCACCCAATCGCTCAAAATCCCGCAGCTTAAGCCCTCTACGCTCATCATCTGATACGCATACCGCTCAAGCACCCTGCAGGCCCACATCTACCCGCTCCCTCATCCCTCATCTCCGGCGCTCGTATGACCGATCACCAGGGATGGTCAGGGGTCACATTACAGAGCACGCGGGCAACACGTAAGAACCATGCAGGATCCATGCACACCAGCGCACATGCCGGAGTGACAATAAATAAAACCTGAGAGGTTGGCCGTGTTTTACGTGCGAAACCGGATCGTTTTCGACTATCATTCCATTATTCGTAATCATTCTTTTACTCTTATTCTTTTTATACAGGTTATTTTCCGTGGTTACATCGCATCCTGCAACGCTTACCATCACTCAACCCGACGATTGGCATGTTCATCTGCGCGACGGGCTGGCATTGGCCCGCACGGTGCCGGATATTGCCCGGACCTTTCGCCGCGTGATCTGCATGCCCAACCTCGTCCCGCCGGTTAAAACCGTGCTTGAGGCCATCGCATACCGAGAGCGTATCATGGCTTACGCGCCAAACCAACGCTTAACTGCCCAACAATTTGACCCGCGCATGGTGCTTTATCTCACGGACAATACCAAACCCAGTGAAATCATCGCACTAAAAGAATCTGGCGTTGTACAGGCGGTCAAGCTTTATCCAGCCGGTGCCACCACCAACTCTGATTCAGGCGTCAGCGACCTGACCAAAGTCTACGATGTAATCGCCCAGATGGAAGATTCCGGCGTACCTTTCCTCGTCCATGGTGAAGTGACCCATAGCGAGATTGACATCTTTGATCGCGAAAAGCGCTTTCTGGATGATGTACTGGCCCCGCTCCTGACCCGTTTCCCCAAACTGCGTCTGGTGCTGGAACACATCACCACCAGTGATGCGGCGGCATTCGTTCGCGAGCAAGGCAGCAACGTGGCGGCGACCATCACCCCGCAGCATTTACTGTTTAACCGCAATCACATGCTGGTCGGTGGGATTCGCCCGCACTTCTACTGCCTGCCGATCCTGAAGCGCCAGACGCATCAGGCTGCGCTGATTGAGGCGGCGACCAGCGGTAGTCCTAAGTTTTTCCTCGGCACCGACAGTGCACCACACGCACAGGACAAGAAAGAAACGGCCTGTGGCTGTGCGGGCTGCTACAGTGCGCCGATCGCCATTGAGCTCTATGCCGAGGCTTTTGAGACGGCTGGCGCACTGGATAAACTGGAAGCCTTTGCCAGCTTCTACGGTGCCGATTTCTACGGTCTGCCGCGCAATACCGGTACCATTACGCTGGTCAAGACACCACAAGTCGTACCAGCCCATTATGATTATCTGGACCAACAGCACCTTGTGCCGTTGCGTGCCGGAGAAACCCTGTCTTGGTCCGTTCAGAGGTCAGAGACCCTGTAACGGCAAGTGAGTAATTTGATGAACGCACATTCTGAAACACCTCCTCATCACGCCGCGCCTACCAGTGCGCCGCTTATTGGTCAGCGCTTCCGTGGCTTCCTGCCGGTCGTGATAGATGTTGAAACCGCTGGCATGGACGCAAGCAGCCACGCTCTGCTGGAGATCGCCTGTATTCCCATCGTGTACAACGAACAGATGCAACTGGTTCCCGGTGAGGCCCTCCATGCCCATATCATGCCCTTTGAAGGGGCCAAGTTTGACCAACGCTCGCTGGATTTCATCGGGATTGATCCTTTTAATCCCTTTCGCATGGCCGAGGACGAAAAATCTGCATTGCTGCGGATCTTTAAGTCGTTGACCGAAACCAGACGGGCTCAAAATTGCAATCACTGCGTGCTGGTCGGACACAACGCCCACTTTGATCTCGGCTTTCTGAGAGCGGCTGTCGGACGGACTCATACCAAAAACCAGTCGCCATTTCATAGCTTCTCGGTGTTTGACACCGTGACGCTCGCAGCGGCAGCCTATGGTCAGACAGTCCTTGCCCGCGCGTGCTTTGCGGCGGGTATCGACTTCGACACCAAAGAAGCACATAGCGCCCTGTATGACACGCAGAAAACAGCTGAACTGTTTTGCAAGATCGTTAATGCATGGCCCTATACGCCGCTGGTTGAAGCGCCAGCGACCAGTGACGATGCTGACGGCACGACTTGATCACTAACCACGATGACGACAGAACTCACACGCCCGGCTGACGAGATCAGCGATGATCCGTCCATCCGGGTCCACCCTGCCGAAGCACTCTTGGCGCAGGTCAGGGCAGCGGGCTTTGTCTTTCATACGTGGACGGATGACGACAGTGATGCTGCACGTCTGGCCGAAGACTCAGCGCTACGTCAAGACGACAGCGCACTGCCTGATTCGATCCCGCTTGCCGAGGCACAATCTGCAGCCTCTGCAGCCACGCCTACAGCGCAAGCCAAACCACGCAGCAAAGCCGCCGCAGCCGCCATCAATGTCCTGCCCGAGTACCGTCTGATCCAGGATCTGGTCAAGCGACAGTTTCCGCTGATCCTCGTCACAGGTGGTGCCGGTACGGGCAAAAGTACCCTGATCCAGTGGCTCATGCGCACTTTTCGCGGCTCAACCCTGCTCGGTGCACCAACCGCCATGGCCGCGATGAACATCGAAGGCAAGACCCTGCACGCCTTGTGTCAGTTACCTCCGGCGTGGATCGTCAAAAAAGACATCAAAACCCTGCCGCACCGTACCGACATCAAGGAAGCCAAACTGCTGATCATCGATGAAATCTCGATGGTCACTGCCAATCTGCTCGATGGCATCAGCGCCTTCCTGCGCAAGAACCGTGATGAAGGTGCAGCCTTCGGCGGTATGACCGTGATCATGGTTGGTGATCTGTTTCAGCTCCCACCGGTGGTGACCGAGGCCACACGGCATCTGTTTGATCAGGTCTATGGCTCGCCGCAGTTCTTCCATGCGCGCTGTCTGCGTCAGGCACCGTTCTATGCGGTGGAGCTGAAGACCACCTTTCGCCAGTCGGATCAGTCCTTTATCCACCTGCTCACCCATATCCGCGAAGGGCTGGCACTGGAGGAGGCACTGGCGACGCTCAACAGGCAGTGTCAGATCACAAGTACCCCACCTGAGAACGCCGTCTGGCTCTCCCCGCGCAACGCCGAAGTCGATCTCTGCAACGGTCAGGCACTGGATCGTCTTGAAGCAGAGACTCGCACCTATACTGGTCAGATGTCCGGGCAATTCAAACCCGATCGCCTGCCCGCCCCCAAGGAGCTCACCCTCAAAGTCGGCGCGCAAGTGA
>JASLEL010000293.1 GCA_030151145.1 Aquirhabdus sp.
GGCAAAATGACCATCTCGGACAGTTATGTGATTTTCCGGGACAATGAGGCATATCTGTTCAACAGCCAGATCACGCCGCTCTGGTCAGCCTCAACCCACATCAACCCCGAAGCGACCCGCACGCGCAAGCTGCTGCTGTCACGGCGACAAATCGACAAACTGATGGCGCAGGTCAATCAGAAAAGCTTTACCTGCGTGCCATTGGCTTGCTACTGGAAAGGCCAATTCGTCAAATGCGAAATCGCACTCGCCAAAGGTAAAGCCCAGCACGACAAACGCGCGACCGAGAAAGACCGCGACTGGAGCCGAGAGAAACAGCGTATCTTCCGTAAAGAGCATTAATACGACCTCCGAGCACGCATTGACGACATACACTGTCGCAAACAAAAGAGCCTGACATTTGTCAGGCTCTTTTGTCATCAGGAATCAATCAGACAAACTGCAGGAACAGCCAGTACAGCACCGCAGACAGCGTGATCGCTGCAGGCAGGGTCAGCACCCAGGCTGACAGGATGCTCTTGATGGTGCTCCATTGCAGTCCAGAGCGGTTGGCAATCATGGTGCCTGCCACCGAGCCGTTCAGCACGTGCGTGGTACTGACGGGCAGACCGAATTTATCTGCCATACCGATCATCGCCATGGTCGAGACCTGCGCGGCAAAGCCCTGACCGTAGTTCAGCGGCGAACCACCGATCTTCTCACCCACGGTGACCACGATACGCTTCCAGCCCACCATGGTGCCCAGACCCAATGCCAGCGCAACCGCAACCTTAACCCAGGTCGGGATGAACTGGGTGGTCTTATCTAAACTTGCACCGCTGGCCTTGACCGTAGCCTGCTGGTCATCGGTCAGTTTGGGCAGCGCATGGTCTTTGTCCAGACGCTTCATGCTGGCACTGACCAGATACATGTCGTTACGCAGGTTACGGGTCGCATCGGCGGGAACATTGGCAAAGTTACCATAGTGCGATACCGCCTGACTGACGGTAGTCATCAGGTTGGCGACAGCGGGGATCACCTCAGGCGTCACCTGATGATCCTGCTGATAGCGGGTCAGCACATCACGCGACTTAACGATGCTTTGCCCTTGAGCACCGGCGGGTGCCAGGATGCCTGAGGTTTTTTCCGAGAGGGCCACGAAAGCCTGTACCTGCGTCGGGTCCATGGTTTTATTCAACGAATAAGCCATCGGGACGATCCCGATCAGGATCAGCATGATCAGACCCATACCCTTCTGACCATCGTTGGAACCGTGGAAGAAGCTGACGCCAGCACAACTGGCAACCAGCAGACCACGAATCCAGAACGGCGGTGGTTGCTGGCCTTCTGGTGGCTGAAACAGTTCAGGTTTGCGTGCAAACAGCAGCTTGGCCAGCAGGAAGATCACACCAGCAACTGCAAAGCCGATCAGAGGCGAGAACAGCAAGGCTTTACCCACCTTCATCGCCTGACCCCAGTCCACGCTGCTGGACGCGATGCCTGCAGGTGCCAGAATCTGGTTCATCAGACCCACACCGATGATCGAACCGATCATGGTATGCGAGCTCGACGCTGGGATGCCCAAGGCCCAAGTGCCGAGATTCCAGAGGATCGCGGCGATCAAGAGCGCGAATACCATGGCAAAACCCTGACTGCTACCGACATTCAGGATCAGCTCGACCGGCAGCAAAGCCAGAATCCCGTAGGCCACGGCGCCGGTTGCGAGCATCACCCCGATGAAGTTAAACACACCCGACAGGATCACGGCGGCATGGGCAGGCAAGGCATTGGTGTAGATCACCGTTGCTACCGCATTGGCGGTGTCGTGAAAACCATTGACGAATTCAAAACCGAGTGCGATGAGCAAGGCAACGCCCAGCATCAGAAATGGCAGGAAGGTCAACGGCGGTGCCGATGCCAGATCGCCAACCAGATGGATACCGACATAAATCAGTGCCGCCGCGACGATGGCGACCAGCGTATATTTCAATACAGGATGAGCCGGCGTATCGACCGCACGGGCGGGCGCCTCCACCGGAGAAACCGCTACCGAAGATTCAGCATTCATGATCTACCTCGCGTTATGATTATCAATAATAGAAAAATAAAGAATGACGCTTGATCAGCAACCAATCAGTCCGATTCTGTCCCTATGTCATGACCATTACATGACAACCGTATAACGCAACGACTGGTTCACGCTTCTGCTACCGAATCTCCCTAATCTCTGCCAGATTACCGCAAGGTCAGTGCTTGCGGCATTCAGTCGCACAACCTGATACAATATCCCGTTTCACATGCCGCGCCCTGCCCGGCTGATTCATGCACACCGAATACGCTGTTACTGGAGCTGTTGATCACGATGTCTACCCTCGCCCGCGCCGCTGCCTTAAAACAACAACTGCAGAGCATTCTGAAACAGCGCATCATGATCATTGACGGTGCCATGGGAACCATGATCCAGCGTCACAAGCTTGCCGAAGAAGACTATCGCGGTACGCGCTTCGCCGATTTCCCTCATGATGTTAAAGGCAACAACGACCTTTTGGTATTGACCCAGCCAGACATCATCGCCGGGATTCATCGTCAATATCTGGAAGCCGGTGCCGACATCATCGAGACCAATACCTTTAACGGTACACGCGTCTCCATGGCCGACTATCACATGGAAGACCTCGTGCCGGAGATCAACCGCACAGCGGCGGCATTGGCACGCAAGGTCTGCGACGAGATCACCGCGCAGAATCCGGACAAACCGCGCTTCGTCGCCGGTGTACTCGGGCCGACCTCGCGTACCTGTTCGATCAGCCCGGATGTGAATAACCCCGCCTTCCGTAATGTCACCTTTGATGAGTTGGTCGAGAACTACACCGAAGCGACCCATGCGCTGATCGAAGGCGGCGCGGACATCATCCTGATTGAGACCGTGTTTGATACGCTGAACTGTAAAGCGGCAATCTTTGCAGTCAAGACGGTGTATGAACAGCTCGGCTATGAACTCCCGATCATGATCTCGGGCACCATCACCGATGCGTCGGGCCGGACCCTGTCGGGTCAGACGGCCGAGGCTTTCTGGAACTCGGTACGTCACGCCGACCTGCTATCGATCGGCTTTAACTGTGCCTTGGGTGCTGATGCGATGCGCCCGCACGTCAAGACCATCAGCGACAAAGCCGATATCTTCGTCTCCGCCCACCCCAATGCCGGTCTGCCCAATGCTTTTGGTGAGTATGACGAGACACCGGAGCAGACCGCAGAGTTTCTGCGTGAGTTTGCCGAAAGCGGCCTGATCAATATCACCGGTGGCTGCTGCGGGACCACGCCGGATCATATTGCTGCGATCTATCAGGCCGTCAAGGACTGCCCGCCGCGCCCAATCCCAGACATTGAGCCTGCCTGCCGTCTGTCAGGTCTTGAGCCGTTTAACATCACCAAAGATTCGTTGTTCGTCAACGTCGGTGAGCGCACCAACGTCACCGGATCGAAGAAATTCGCCCGTCTGATCCGTGAGCAGAACTACGCCGAAGCACTCGCGGTCGCACTGGATCAGGTACAGGGTGGTGCGCAGGTCATCGACATCAATATGGACGAAGGCATGCTGGATTCGGAAGGGGCCATGGTGACCTTCCTCAATCTGCTCGCCTCCGAGCCCGATATCTCGCGTGTGCCGATCATGATCGACTCGTCGAAATGGGAGATCCTCGAGGCCGGTCTCAAGTGCGTACAGGGCAAGCCCGTCGTCAACTCGATCAGCCTCAAGGAAGGCCATGAAGAGTTTGTCACCAAAGCCCGCCTCTGCCGTAAATACGGTGCCGCCATCATCGTCATGGCCTTTGATGAGACCGGACAAGCCGATACCGCAGCCCGTAAGCGCGAAATCTGCGAACGCTCCTACCGCGTGCTGGTGGACGAAGTCGGCTATCCGGCAGAAGACATCATCTTTGACCCCAATGTCTTTGCGGTTGCGACAGGTATCGAGGAGCACAACAACTACGCGGTGGACTTCATCGAAGCCACCGGCTGGATCAAGCAAAACCTCCCCCATGCCATGATCTCAGGCGGCGTGTCCAACGTGTCGTTCTCCTTCCGTGGTAATGAACCCGTGCGCGAAGCGATCCACGCAGTGTTCCTCTACTACGCGATCAAACAAGGCATGACCATGGGCATCGTCAATGCCGGTCAGCTCGCGATCTATGACGATATTCCCAAAGAACTCAAAGACGCCGTCGAAGACGTGATCCTCAATCACAAAGACGATGCGACGGACAAACTGCTGGAAATCGCCGAGAAATATCGCGGTGAAGGCGGGGCCATCAGAGCTGCCGAAAATCTCGAATGGCGTGATGCGCCGGTCGAGAAACGTCTCGAATACGCGTTGGTCAAAGGCATCACCGCCTATATCGACGAAGACACCGAAGAAGCCCGCCTTAAGTCCAAACGTCCACTGGATGTGATCGAAGGCCCACTGATGGCTGGGATGAACGTGGTCGGCGATCTGTTTGGCGAAGGCAAGATGTTCCTGCCGCAGGTGGTCAAATCCGCACGTGTGATGAAGCAGGCTGTTGCATGGCTCAACCCCTACATCGAAGCCGAAAAAACCGCCGGCACCAGCAAAGGCAAAGTGCTGATGGCGACCGTCAAAGGCGACGTGCACGACATCGGCAAGAACATCGTCGGCGTGGTCTTGGGCTGTAACGGCTACGACATCGTCGATCTCGGCGTCATGGTCTCGGCTGAGAAGATCCTGAAGACCGCCATTGATGAGAAAGTCGATATCATCGGTCTGTCGGGACTGATTACCCCGAGCCTGGATGAGATGGTCTTCGTCGCCAAAGAAATGCAGCGTCAAGGCTTTAAGATTCCGCTGCTCATCGGCGGTGCCACGACGTCCAAGGCGCATACTGCAGTCAAGATCGACCCGCAATATCACAACGATGCCGTGGTCTATGTGGCTGACGCTTCGCGTGCCGTCGGCGTGGCGACCACCCTGCTCTCACCCGAGATGAAGCCGCAATTCATCGCGGACCGTCGAGCCGAATACGAAGAAGTGCGCGTCCGTATCGCAGGCCGTAGCCCTAAGGCCGCCAAACTGAGCTATGCGGAGTCGATCACCAATGGTGCAAATCTGGACTGGCAGGGCTATCAGCCACCGAAGCCTGCGCAGCTCGGCACCACCGTATTGGACGACTATCCTCTGGATGAGCTGGTCCCCTATATCGACTGGACGCCGTTCTTTATCTCGTGGTCACTGGCGGGCAAATATCCGGCGATCCTACAGGATGAGATCGTGGGCGAAGCGGCACGCGATCTGTTCGAGCAGGCACAGAGCATGCTCAAGGACATCATTGACCGTAAGCTCCTGACGGCCAAAGCAGTCTTTGGCCTGTATCCCGCCAATCGCATCCATCACGACGACCTTGAAGTCTATGCTGACGATACGCGAAGCACCGTCACGCATACCTTCCACCATTTGCGTCAGCAGAGCGACAAGGCTACTGGCAAAGCCAACCTGTCGCTGGCGGACTACATCGCACCGAAGGCGACGGGTGCGGCGGATTACTTAGGTGGCTTCACCGTGTCGATCTTTGGTGCCGAAGCGCTCTCGGATGCTTATAAGGCCAAAGGTGATGACTACTCTGCCATTCTCTTGCAGTCATTGGCTGATCGTCTGGCGGAGGCCTTTGCCGAGCGTCTGCATGAGCGCGTACGTAAGGAATACTGGGGCTATGCCGCTGCCGAGACTCTGGATAATGAAGCGCTGATCAAAGAAAAATATCGCGGCATCCGTCCGGCACCGGGTTACCCCGCCTGCCCTGAGCATTCGGAGAAAGCGACTCTCTTTAACTGGCTGGGCTCTACCGACAAGATCGGCACCATCCTGACCGAGAATTACGCCATGTGGCCACCTGCCTCGGTTAGCGGCTTCTACTATGCACATCCGCAGAGCGAATATTTCAACGTCGGCAAGATCGGACGTGATCAGCTCGAGGATTATGCGGCGCGCAAAGGTTGGGATATCGCCACGGCCGAGCGCTGGCTCTCTCCTAATCTGGAATAAA
>JASLEL010000295.1 GCA_030151145.1 Aquirhabdus sp.
TGTCTTCAATGTCGATCGAGGCTTTGGTTTCTTCGGTCAGGGCACGGATGGTGGCACCACCTTTACCGATCACGTCACGGATTTTGTCCGGATTGATCTGAATGACCGCATAGGTCGGTGCATGCATGCTGATCTCGGTACGGCTGCGGGCCAGTACCTGATTCATGCCGTTCAGAATGTGGATGCGACCCTGATAAGCTTGGCTTAAGGCCAGTTCCATGATCTCTTCGGTGATGCCTTCGATCTTGATGTCCATTTGCAGTGCGGTAATACCATTGGCAGAACCGGCCACTTTAAAGTCCATGTCGCCCAGATGGTCTTCGTCACCCAGAATGTCGGACAGCACCGCAAAGCGCTCGCCTTCTTTCACGAGACCCATGGCGATACCGGCGACTGGCGCTTTCAGTGGAACACCGGCGTCCATCAGCGCCAAGCTGGCACCACAGACCGAGGCCATCGAGGAGGAGCCGTTTGATTCAGTGATGTCAGAGACCACACGAATCACATAAGGGAAGCGATCTGCACCCGGCAGCACTGGCGCCACACCACGACGGGCCAGACGGCCATGACCGATTTCACGGCGCTTTGGACCAGACTCACGACCGGTTTCACCGACCGAGTAAGATGGGAAGTTGTAATGCAGCATGAAGTTTTCGCTGCGGGTACCCGCCAGAGAGTCAACCATCAGCGCATCACGGGTATTACCCAAGGTTGCGGTGACGAGGGCTTGGGTCTCACCACGGGTGAACAGCGCCGAACCATGGGTACGGCCCAGTACGCCGACCTGAATGTCAAGGGCACGCACGGTCTTGGTGTCACGACCATCAATACGCGGTTTGCCAGACAGAATGTTGTCACGGACAGTGCGGTATTTCAGTGCTTCAAAGTAGTTTTGCAGTTCTTGCGGATCGACATCGCTGCCTTCTGGGGCAAATTCAGCCACGGCAGCCTGGAACAGCTCGTCCAGTTTGATGTAGCGGGCGGCTTTTTCGGTGATGGTGTAGGCTTCGCTGATCTCGCCGGCAAAGCGAGTCGCAAGGGCGGCTTTGAGGTCTTCGTTTTCAACGGCGGGTGCCCAGGTGCTGGCAGGATTGCCAACTTCTGCCACGAACTGCTTGATGCCTTCGATGACCACTTGCATTTCGTCATGGCCGAACAGCACAGCACCCAACATCTGGTCTTCAGACAGCTCTTTGGCTTCGGATTCAACCATCAGCACGGCTTTATCGGTACCGGCGACGACGAGGTCGAGGTCACTGGTGGCCAGCTCTTCAAAGCTTGGGTTCAGGATATAGTCGCCATTGATGAAGGCGACACGGGCTGCGGCGATCGGACCTTTGAACGGTACGCCAGCGATGGCCATGGCGGCGCTGGTGCCGATCATGGCGGCAATGTCGGCTTCCATCGTCTTGTCGGAAGAAACGACGGTGGCAGTGACTTGCACTTCATTGAAGTAGCCATCCGGAAACAGCGGGCGAATCGGGCGGTCGATCAGACGGCTGATCAGGGTTTCATTTTCGGTTGGGCGGCCTTCGCGCTTGCCATAGCCACCGGGGATGCGGCCGGCTGCGTATTGTTTTTCCTGATAATTAACGGTCAGCGCGAAGAAGTCCTGACCGGGTTTGGCTTTCTTGGCAGCAACCACAGCCACCAGTACAGATACGCCACCCATGGTAACCAGTACCGAATGGGCTTGACGTGCAATACGACCAGTTTCGAGGACCACCTGATGACGACCGAACTGAATTTCTTTACGAACAATATTAAACATCGACATAGTTATATTCCTTACCTTCAAACTTTAAATTCTATCTACCAATCTTGCGGGCGACCCATCTTGAAGATATACGCCCAAAGCGCTGAAGCCACTGCCCGATCAGTTGCCAAGGCATCCAAATGGAGCGCTTTTTTCCAATACGGGAGGTCTGGGTAAAGCGCAATATCCGCACCTCTCTAGCCATGCCTCATATCCGGCACAGCACCCATAGACCTGATGCTGGGCACCCTACCTGCATGAACCATATCAAGAGACGCGCGGTGAAACGTCCCATGTAACCGTCAGGATGTACGCCGGATCAATCTTGCATCTCGACATATTCACACTGCGCCACACACGCCGTACCGATGTACATGTGCATCTTGTCTACAGCAGCACAGGAAACTCATCCCTCATCCATGCGTATCACATCATCGCGTTACAAAAATCATGCCGCACGATGAAACCACACTTGTACCTACAAACTCAACCTTTATCCACGCACAAATGTGCTTTGTTTGTGCGTGGCGTCCTGCCGAGTAACATCGTCTCATCGACCATTTAAAAGCCGGGCAGTCAACCCCAAACAAACGGCAGCAAAAAAGGGAGCCTATGCTCCCTTCTTGTTAAATCAGCCACAACAATTGCACATCCATCGTGTCGAAGACACAAAAACGGATTAGCGACGCAGACCCAGAGTCGTGATCAGAGATTGATAACGGCTGGCATCTTTACCTTTCAGGTAATCGAGCAGTTTGCGGCGCTGGTTCACCATGCGGATCAGACCGCGACGGCTATGGTGGTCATGCTTGTGGGCTTTAAAGTGACCTTGCAGATCGTTGATGGTGGCCGACAGCAGTGCAACTTGCACTTCAGGCGAGCCAGTGTCGTTTTCTGCACGGGCAAATTTAGCGATGATGTCTGCACGTTGTGCATTGGTTAATGCCATGGTCTTACTCTCCGAGATGCTCTAAAAATAAATCGTCTGCCGTGCATCACTACAGCAGGCGGCGGATTATAGCGAAGAGCGCTCGTATTTGCCAGACTTTTTGGCGAGGGATTACCCCGTTTTGACGATTTCACGGGCAAAAAAGGCCCTTTGGCGGCGTTCTCTGTCGATATGCAGTGCATTTTGCTGAGCGCAAAGCGCATCCATACGAGACTAAGACTGCCCCAAGCTTCTTGGGGTATGATGCATGCTCATCACGCTGGTGATAGGACTGCTGTCAAGCAACGATCACCGACTCAGACTCGATATGTTACCGGAAAACGTCATGCGCATTTTACTGGTCGAAGACGACCTCATGATTGCTCAAGCCCTCAAGACTGCGCTTAAAGACGCAAGCTATGCCGTCGATCACGTCAGTGACGGCAAGACTGCCCATGCCGCTCTGCGCGCCGAGAGCTATCAGATGGTGCTGCTTGATCTCGGTCTGCCGGGTCAGGACGGCCTGACCCTGCTACAGCTGTGGCGCGGTCAGGGGCAAGATACGCCGATCATGATCATCACCGCCCGCGATGACGTCTCATCGAAGGTACAAGGTCTGGATCTCGGCGCTGACGACTACCTGCTCAAGCCTTTTGACATGGCCGAACTGCTGGCACGTATCCGAGCCATTACCCGGCGCAAAGGCGGCTCAGCCCAGCCCGTGCTGACCAATGGCAAACTGAGTCTGGACCCCGCCAGCCATGAAGCCACCTTTAGCGATACTTCAAGCGACGGCACGCCCGCCGTCGAACAGTCCGCCCGGCTGTCAGCACGTGAATATGCGCTGCTGCACACCCTGCTGCTGCGTAAAGGCGCGATCCTGTCCAGAAGCGAACTGGAAACCTCGATCTACGGCTGGGGCGAGGAAGTCGAAAGCAACGCCATCGAATTCCTGATCCACAGCGTGCGCAAGAAACTCGGCGCACGCGCCATCAGCAATGTGCGCGGCGTCGGCTGGATGGTAGATAAATAAGATGCCGCTATCTGTCACCCCAGCTCAGAGCACGCTCAAGGCACAGACGACCGTCATGCCCGCGGAGGATCAGACCCACCGCTCTCTGCGGACGCATCTCCTGGCCTATCTGCTTGGCATCACGATCATCATTGGGTTACTGGCCACACTCGGGGTGTATTATTCGACACGGCAGGAAGCACTCGATCTGCAGGATCACCATCTGGAACTCATGGCCCTGCTGGTCACCGATCATCCGGATGTGCTGCTGTCCGACCAGACCATCGAGCCCACCTACGCATCGGATCATCACAATGCGGCAAGCCTGGATCTGTTATCACGCAATCATTGGGATCTGCTGCGCTCAACTGATGCGCTGACGCGTCTGCAGCAGGATGATCTGGAAAAAGAGCTGGAAGAAGCACGCATCATCATTGAACCCCTATCCGCTCGCGACGGGACTGCCCCGTCCGCATGGATTCAGTCTGTCGGCGGCATCGCCGATGGCTTTGCCACCGTGACCAGCCATGGCGGAGAATGGCGGGTTTTTCTGCATACCCTGCCGGATCAACGGCGCTTTCTGGTTGGACAGAGTACCTGGGTCCGCGATGAGCTGGCGATGGACACCAGTCTGCGCATGCTGATCCCACTGGTGGTACTGTTTCCGGCCTTGCTCTTTGTCATCACGCTCGTGGTTCGGCGTGCCTTTAAGCCTATCGCGGAGCTGACCCGCCATATCGACCAGCAAAAAGACGGCGTACCGCTGCCGCTTGAGAATCATAAAATCCCGCGCGAAATCGTGCCCTTCGCCAATTCGATCAATCAGTTGCTGACCCGCCTCACCAATAGTATCGAGCAGCAACGGCGCTTTATCGCAGATGCCGCCCATGAACTGCGCACCCCGGTGACCGCCCTCGTCCTGCAAACCGAGAATCTGACCCACACTCCCCTGACCCAAGAGGGTCTCGAACGGGCACGGTCGCTGCAACAGGGCCTGCATCGCGTGCAGCATCTGCTTGAACAACTGCTCAGTCTGGCCCGCCAGCAGAACGGCATCAGCGGTCGCGTAGAGCAGATCAGCCTGAAATCCTGTCTGCAGCAGACGCTGGCCGACCTCATCCCGCTCGCCACCCAGAAACGCATTGATCTGGGCGTCACGCGTCTGGATGATCTCTATGTGCAGGCCAGTTCGCACGATATCCAGACCGTCCTGCGCAATGCCATCGGCAACGCGATCCGCTATGCCCCCGACGACGGGCAAGTCGATATCCTCATCTATAGAGACCATCCGGATGCAGCGCAGCCCGATCATGCGGTGATTGAAGTCCGCGATAATGGTGCGGGCATTCCCGAGGCTGAGCTGGCCCGGGTCTTTGATCCGTTTTACCGGGTGCTGGGCAAGAATGAAATCGGCAGCGGTCTAGGGCTGACCATCATCCACGAGATCGCCCAGCACTACAGCGCTGAAGTTCGTCTGGAAAACCTGAACGCACCTGCGGGATTCCGTTTTCTCTTTCTGATGCCGATGACAGCCAGTCCAAACGTGGTCAGGACAGACAAGGAGGCGCTTCATTGACAATCCAGCGACAAGGCCCGCTTATCATGATGGAAACATTGTGAGATGATTGTGCTATCCTGCGGCGTTTGCGATAGCAGCGGTCTGCAGCACATCGCCACTGCATTACGGCAAAGACCAAAACCACAACCAAAATACCTTAGCGATCATGTCCCAGATCTCCCCTGCCCCCGTCCTGTTCTGTGCTGATGACTACGCCCTGAATACGCCGATCAGTGCGGCCATTCTGGACCTGATTGCACGTGGCCGTCTGCAAGCCACCTCCTGCATGACTCAGGCGCCGGACTGGCCCACTCAGGGTCAGGCGCTCAAAACCCTGAATGAGACACACCCCGAGGCCCAGATCGGCCTGCACTTTAATCTGACCCATGACTTCGGCGACGGTCTATATACCCAGCCCCTGAATAGCTTGATGCTGAAGGCCTGGCTCAGACAGATCCCTGTAGATGAGATTAAGCGCACCCTGCACTTACAATGGCAGCGCTTTATCAATGTCTTTGGTCGTATGCCGGACTTTGTCGACGGCCACCAGCATGTGCATCAGTTTCCGATCATTCGCGATGTGCTGATCGCCTTCTTGAAAGCACAAGGATTCAGCGGCTGGGTCCGCGGCCTGCAACACACCGTGACCACCCCGGGGCAATGGCTTAAGAGCACACTACTGCCACGATTGGGCGGTTACACGCTGGCGCGCCGTTGCCGCAATACAGGCATACAGCAGAATGCTTATTTTGGCGGGATTTATGATTTCACGGATCGCAGGGCCTATGCGGATCTGATCCGTTACTGGTTCAGCCACCACCCAGCCCATACCGCAGCATCAAACACAGCACAAGGCCCTATGCTGATCATGTGCCATCCGGCCACCTATGCACAGGATCAGAGCGATCCGATCCGTGATGCACGTGTACGT
>JASLEL010000301.1 GCA_030151145.1 Aquirhabdus sp.
CCATCCGGCTTGACGATCGACACGGCTGGCAGGCTGTTGTTCTGGATGTCGGTGTACAGGCTGCCGAGATCCTGGTTGTTGGCGCGCAGAGTCGGGTTGGTCATGATCTGGGTCGAGTACAAGAACGGATCACAGATATTACAGAATACACCTGCGCCATCTTCCTGACCGCCATCCCAGCCTTCGCCGTAGTATTTCCAGCTGACGTTATGTTTGGTCAGCAGCAGGCCGATGTTGTTCTGGGTGGTTGGTGGTACGGTGAAGGTCGGTACGGTCGTGCCGCTGGCGTTGGTGGTGGTCAGCGGGGCAGCGAAGCCGTTACCGGTATAGCCGGGGTTGTAGTTGTTGACCAGATAGTAGGCACCGGTCTGACAGACGCTGGCTGGCTTATACGGCAGGGCGCTGAAGTAGTTCAGGATCGGAGCGACGCCGGGCTGGGTGTTATCGGCACAGTTGACATAGGAGCCACCGCCGCCGGTGTTGGGGTTGCCATAGCCGTCCTGCGTGTAGTAGTTGTTGGTGCCGGCCTGCGGGTTCGGGTTTTCGATCAGGCTGCTGGTCGTACCGTTGCCGGTGACGTTCGGTGGGGTGATCGGGTTGCCGTTGTTGTCGGCATAATAGATCGGTGAGCCATAGCCCAGCTCAATGTGATTCGCACCGGTACCGCCCATGACGGACTGGTGGAAGTTGTCGCTCATGGTGTATTGCTGAGCCAGTTGGGTAAAGTAAGGTGCATCACCCTGCGCCACGTTCAGGAACTGCATGGCGGTCGCACCTTCACCGGTGCTGGTATTGGTGAAGTTGGCAGGCTGGGCAGCACCGTTGCTACCGGCAGCGACGGTGGTCTCAACCCATGGGTACAGGTCATTCTGACAGCCACTCGGGTTCAGCGCGGTGATGGCTGTGGCGTTACAGTCGACTTGCTGCCACATCTGGAAGAAACGATGCACCGGGCTGGCTGCATAGCTCTGATAAATTGGCAGGGCACCATGCATGCTGACCGGACCGTTTGGCAGCGATGGCGGGAAGCGGGTATCCAGTACGCCCTGCTTCAGGCCGGTACCGCCAGTTGCCAGCGAGGCGTAGAAACTCAGCACGTTGCTGGTCATCTCATTGGCGGTCGACAGGGCTGGTTCTACGGACTGTGCCTGCGCTGCGGAGAGAAAGTTGGCATTGGTTGGTGCCCCACCGGTCATTTGCGGTGGGAAGGTCGCGGTGGTGTAGGCGACTTTGTTGCTTGGGCTGTTGGTGTAGGTGCCGTTGACCGTGGCGCTGAACTGCTGGGCCTTGCTGAAGTTTGGACCTGGGGTACCGTCGGCATTTACGATGCCTTGCGACAGCAGGTTGTTGACTGTCTGACCGCTCGGTGGCGTGTAGGTGGCAAACACATGGTCAAAGGTACGGTTTTCACCGATGATCAGGATCACATGCTGGATCGGGGTCTTGGCGGTGGCTGCAGTCGGCGTTGGTGTCGGTGCAGGCGTTGGTGCCGGAGTCGGTGCAGGGGCAGGGGTGCTGCTGTCATTACTGTCGTTACAGGCGACCAGCGTTGCGGTCCCCATGATTGCTGCGATCAGCAGAACGATTGGTTTCAATCGTTTGCCGCGAGTACGGGTCGAGTTATCCATCATATAGCTCCCTTCCAGTGTTTTAGTGCACCTGAGTCAGGTGGTGTCGCACGAGTTAAAAAAACAATGCATCGGCGGCTATAAAGTAGGCAGCTAATATGACGCTGATTTGACAGACTGGTTAATAAAAAATGAACAACTGATGACAGTGGAAAAGCGCTGTAAACCGTGCAGCACAAGGCTTGCGCACGATTTACATATTATAAATTTATTCTGCAAATATTATCCATGTAATCTACATATATTAATCAATGTGCAGGTTTATAACCATCGGTCAGGGTATTTAAAAATGCGATGACATCGCTGATTTCGGCATCCGTCAGTGCGGGTGCATCACCGACTTTGCGATTAAAGGGCGCATCGTGGTAGTCGATATTGCCCTGATACTTTTGGGGCAGATCGTCGAACTTATGGATGGTGCCATTGGGCAGTTTTGCATACACCAGCTCGGGGTGGATGTCGCGATTGACATAAAAATTCAGCACATCGCGCAGGTTGTGATAGACGCCATTGTGAAAATACGCCTGCCGCACGGCGACATTGCGCAGAGAAGGGGTCTTAAACAGCCCGCAGTTGGCGGCCTGCTGCGCATAGACATCGTGCCGCGACGGACCGCAGATGCCTAAGTCGTAGAAATGCGCATCCTGATTGGCGCTGATCCCCGGGTTGCGCGGCACGCCGAGTGCCTCAAACTCATAGTCGGTAAACATCGGCGGATGTCCGTTGGGACGAGGCTGATCGAGATGACAGGCGGCGCAGTTGCCTTTGTTGGGATCATCAAACAGTTTAAGCCCCCGCATCTCAGGTGCCGTTAAGGTCGCTTTACCCGCAAGATATGCATCGTATTTGCTGCTGTAGGGCGCGAAGGCCCGCTCCTCGGTCTGGTAGCGCCCGATCAAAAACAGCACTTCCTCCAGAAAGCGATCATCGTTCTGCATGATGTCGGGACCGGCAAACTGCTCGATTTGCTTGATATAGGGTAATTGCTTCAGGGTTCGGACCAGTACGGCCTTGGAGGTATTGGCCATCTCCAGCGGATTCATCAGTGGTCCCAGTGCCTGCGCCTCCAGCGAATCCGCTCGCCCATCCCAAAACAGCCCGCCTTCGGGTACCTGATCACTGGGGCTTGCGGCCTGATGCGCCTGCTTGATCTGGCTGGCCTGCTTGGTCAACGGCTGCTGCGTCGCCAGATGGATGCCGTCCTGACTTAGCGCCTCGGTAATGCTGGATGAGCCGCCGGGATTGGCTTCTTCGCTGGCCTCATCGGTCGCCCCGATGGAGAAGAACGGCGTCTCTTTGCTATAGGTCAGATTGGGCACGGCACGCAGTCCCTGCAGGTGGCCGTCTTTGCCGCCCATCTGCACGCTCAAGGCATTGGCGGGACCAAAGGCATGCTGCGGACTATGGCAACTGGCACAGGACATCTGGCCCGATGCCGACAGGCGTGGCTCAAAGAACAGCATCTTGCCGAGTGCCGCCATCGGGCTTAAGGGCGGGGCTGCTACGTGGTCTGTGTGAGCGGCAGTGGTCACTGGGCTTTGCCCGCTGTCCTCTGCGTGATCGGGATGCGCGGCTGGATGGCAGCCGTTGAGTGCAGTGAGGGTGACCATCCCGGCACAGACCGCCAGCACCAGTGTGATTGAGGAGATGAGGCGATGAGGGAAATCATGGGACATGGTGCCAGCGTACCTGCGACCTGTAGAGGTGAAAAAAACAGCATGTAGTCCGGCATCATAGTCAGTGATTCATGAATGAATGATGACTGTCGGGTAGCCTGAGCTGGCCTATTGCGTGGGTCCGGGCACGCATTGCGCAGGGATGTCGAGGTCGACGGATTGGCTTTATGGCGTACTATTTTTGATTTGATGTTTTGATTTGGGGTGGAGATTGATCACGGCGTCGATGTGATGGCGTCGGCGAGACGGGCATCACTGGTGCTGCCACAGGGTCTGTCAGCACTTTCTCGTTACTTTGTAATCTGGCTCAAAAAAACGGCGATATTGAGTTGAAATTGTGATGAAGTTGGTATATTTTTGCATTTGTAGGCTCGGTGAGCGATATGGTTATCGTCACTCTCCTTGGCAGGAATCGGGCCTACATCTGCAGTAAAAAAACACCGGGCCCATGGGTCCGGTTTTTTTTGCGGGGCTGATGCGATGCGTGGCGAGGTGTGTGCCGACGAGGATCGTAGCGGCATGGGGTGCATGTCATAAATCTGAGTCTTTATGATGATTTACTGTCAGATATATCGCAGTGCCAGCGGATGCATCTGCGGCTTGTGAGCGGCAGGGCAGGCGAGTATGCTGAGCGTATATGAGTCGTCCGTCTGATGTGTTTGCCTGATGCGCCCGTCCAGGAGTCCGCCATGCTCGATGCGATTAAAAAACAGCTTAATGCCCACCGCTATGCGACCCGGATCTTTATGCTGCGCAAGGATAATCTCACATCGTCTTTCATCGCTGATATCTACTTTAAGGCGGTGCCGCGGCATGGCGAGTTTATCGTGGTGCAGGGCGTCGGCTATGTGGTCGATGAGGTGGTCCATTTTCCCGAAGAAGACGAAACCCATCTGTATGTGAAATACCCCATCGCCGATCATCATATCGCGCGCCAGTATGCTCATCGCGAATAGGCTGGCAGCAGAGACAGACAAGACAGGACAGGACTGGGGTACAGATCAGAAATAGAAGCGACACCATCTGCATCGCGCAGATTAATCGCGGCGGTAACTGGGGGTGGTTCCGCGATTTACCGTGCATGTGAATCATGCCGGGCATGGCCGGAATCCAATGGGCTCTTTTTATACATCATTGCAAGATTGACGGGTCTCATTTATGAGCAGGTTCAAGATCAACGCGATCGCGGCGTTTCCGCAGGGCATCAGCCCCCTATACAGGCAGGGGGCGAAGCGTGGCATGCCCGTATTCCTGACCCTGTGGCTGACGGGATGCATGACATCCGCGACACTGCCGGTGTCGTACTATCATGACCATGGCGTGGTCCCGGGCGCATACTATAGTGAAGCCAAAGAAAAACTCGAAAAAGACGGCTTTAACTGCCACGGCAATGGCGCGCAGGGCGGCAAGTCGTGCGCCAAGCCGGTTGCGACATGGAATCCCCTTATGAGCTGTCTGGAGCGTGTCAATCTGGATGTGCGTGAAGGGCGTATCACCCGTGTCGTGCCGTGGCATCAGCCGGATTGCACCGCACTTTAATACACTTTTGCCTTGCCTTGCCTTGCCTTGCCTTGCCTTGCCTTGCCTTGCCTTGCTGCTGTTTATCATGCTGCGGTGGCAGTCTGTGACCTGCGAACTCGTCTGTAACCGCCTGATGTGGCCGAAAATGAACAATTACTCGGACAAATGATAACGGTGTGTTAAAATCCGCCCCGTTTCCCGCGTAAACGTTTTTCCGTGCTTTAATGAGGCGTATCCAATGGGTGTACTGACATATTTAAAGACCTTTGCTCACAAGCAACAGGCATCCCATACCAAGGATCATCTGATCCCGCGCAAAGTCAAATTTGACTGGGCCAAGACCCCTTTGGAGTGGATTCCGGGTCAGCCCTTTGCCAGTCATTTCATTAATCAGATCAATATGCTGCTGCCTGCCGGCGAGTTCTGGTTTTGCCGCATGTACAACAAGGCCCTGCCGCTGGTGAGCGATGACAAACTGCGCGACGACGTGCAGATGTTTATCCGTCAGGAAGCCATGCATGCCCGCGCCCACGGCAGCGCGATCAAGGAATACCTACAGGCGCACCAGATTGATACCCGCTACAACACCGAGGTGATGGACTTCGTGTTTGAGCGCGTCTTTGCCGATCAACCTTTCGGCATGCAGATGCCTAAGATCTTGGAGCGTCGCTGGCTGCTCTTGCGTCTTGGCATCATCGCGGCGGTGGAGCACTTCACCTGTGTACTCGGCAACTACGCGCTGGACAATCATGTCTGGGATGACCTCGGCGCCGATCCGGTCCTGCTGGACCTCCTGCGCTGGCATGGGGCCGAAGAAGTCGAGCATCGCTGCGTCGCCTTTGATCTCTACAGCCATCTGGGCGGTGACTATCTGTCGCGCTACTATCTGACTGTCGCGCTGGTACCGGTACTGCTCTATCTCTGGGTGGATGGTGCGGCGCGCATCATGCAGCAGGATCCGCGCTTTGCAGGCAAACGTCCGAGCTTCTTCCGTCCGTGGATCTGGATGGAGTGGCATCGGGTAAGCTTTACAGGCAATCTGCCGCATGTGGGCTGGCTGATCTACAAGCTGATTCCTTATCTGACCCCATGGTACAACCCGCAGCATGAAGGCTCGACGATGCGTGCGCTGGCTTATTTGAACAATTCACCTGCTGCGCGTCTGGCACAGGCGTCGGGGTCTTTCTCAGGCAATGCCTTGGATAAAGTCCTGAGTCCGGCTTGACCGGTCTGGCTGAACCAGCCATATCATTTGCCATACAGCACGTCAGACATCCGCAAAAAAACCTTGGGCTCGGCCTGAGGTTTTTTTATGTCTGGGGCTCTAGACTAAAAACCCGTACGGGATGCGCTGATCCCCTCGGATAGCGTACTTGCCGATCTGCCATTGATGGATACCGCCACGTCGGTCGGCACTCGGGATACCTCCCGGGTCTGGTCGGATGGCGTGGTGTCGGCGGGGCTGCTGGCGTTGCCGGAGTTGCTGATGTTACCAGAGTTGCTGATGTTGTCCGGAAGCGGCGTATCAGCTTTGCTTTCGACACTGTTCATATCGTCGGCATGACTGCTGCTGCGCGCGGGGCTGGTGTTGTTGTCATGCGTATGCTGATCGCCCGCTTGGGCAAGCATCGCCGTGTCGCGTTGACCTGCCGGCAGATAGCGGTCGGTCGTGACCAGAAGCAACGGATGGTCGGCAAAGGTCGCTTCAAAGCGCTGTGGCGTCATCGGGCAGACCGAGTTATCCGCATACAGCACATATCTGAGCCGGTCGGTTGCGGCATACAGCAGCGCCATGGTCGGCATGGTGGGGGAGGTGGTGTGATCCACGAGGAACATGGTGTGATGACGGCTATAGTCCATCATCATCTCGCGTGACATCTGGTAGCCAAAGGCATCATAACCAAATTTGCGCAGGGTATCGCGGATCTCGAGCAGGGACATTTTACTGGGCTGTGCTGCAGGTGGGATGGCGCTGATGGTGTCCTCAATTGAGGTGTGTAGTTTCATCTTTTGCTGCAGGACCAGGGTGATCAGGACCGACATATGCGATGGATCTTGCCCGCCATGTGCTTTGTGTGGCTGACGGAGCAGGGGCAGCGCCGCATCCAGCACGCCTGCCTCCGGCTGTTCGCATCCCGCACGGATCTGTAGCGACCGGCTCTGTGCGCCGCCATGCAGGACATGGCTGTGATCGGCCCATGCAAGGTGAGGGGTGCAGGTCAGGGTCAGTGCAGGTAGCAGCAGGGCAAGTGTAAGGGTCACACGGGACATCATGGTGTTTTCCAGTATAGAAGGCGCAGCGCGGCTATCTCAGCGTCAGGTTCCGAGGATGTCAGATCAATCCCGGGTCAAACAGTCGCTTCAGATTTCCTTCGTTGTAGGCATAAGGCGAATATGAGGTGATATATCGCCGCTGCGTGAGGCATGGCATGGCTGTTTGGATGGTCCAGACAGGTCATTCAGCGCCGTGTCATCGCGGTCTGCCATGTAGGCAATCGCGATGACCATGCGACCAAGACTCGATGATTCATCGGGTCGTGAGCAAGACGGCAACCGGGCGTGCGGTCTATCGGAGGGCTGTATGCATGAGCGTCATTCCTTTGATCGGTGGGCTTGGGCCTTATCCTTAGGCCGATGTGTGATTCAGATCCCCGGTTGGATCGGATCCGCCATACGCTGGCGTGATCCGAGGCTGAAACCGGGTGTTGAATCTGGCTGTGATACCTACTTCGTCTGATCGTAAGGCGATCAGCTCAAAGCCGTGCTTTTCAATTGTAGCGTGATCAGGCTCAAACCGCCAAGTTTGTTGCTGATCGTGTTTATATTCTGCATGGTCAGGCGCAGAACCGGATAGTAGCCGTTGCTCGCATTTGGACCTGCGGCATTAAAGTCGATGGCGGCAAGCCCTGAGAATGAGCCGTACGTATTCAACTGGCAGGTCGTGCCTGTGGCAGTGATCGAGACGGCATAGAGGTTGTGCTGAGAGCTTGCTTCGGTCTGCAGGATGCTGCCGGTCAGGGTACAGGTCTCGCCCAGATTGTCGATTTGCGTGCCGCTCAGTACGCCATGACTGTCGAGGCTGATCTGATAGCGATTGCTGCCGTCACTATAGGCCCATTGTCCGGCGATGCTTGCGGCTGATGCTGCATAGCCGTTGGCGGGTGCGTAGCGCAAGAGCAGCGGATTAGGGCTAGTCGACAGACTGGCGCTCTGCGCGGTCGCCTGTAGGCTGTTTTTGAGATTGAAATTACCACTGACGCCCACGCTGGTATTGATCTGTATCGGCAATATGCCGATGTAGCTGGCATTCATCCCGGACAAACTAAAGTTAGAGCCAGATGCCAGCGCGTTGCCAAAGTAATAATTTACCCCGTCCGCAAATTGGAAATTACCTTTACCATCGATGGTAGCCCATGTGCCGGGTCCCGTTGGTCCGATATACAGGCCCTCAAGCACGGTCGTGCTGTCTGCGGCGGTTGAGCCTGCCTGAGGTGCCAGCAACCACGGTGCCAGTAGGGTGCGCTGTGCCTGTGCGGTCGATGCGGCGGTGAAGGTCACCGACTGGGTCAGAGTCGTGGCCGCGTTATAAGTGACCGGGAAGTTGACGTAGATATTCTGGCTGCTGTTCCCGCTTTGGGCGGCGGTCAGCGTACAGGTACCGCTGGTGATGGCGGTCAGGGTATCGTTTTTGACGCTACAGACGGCAGGTGTAGTACTGGCGAAGGTCACAGGCAGACCGGATGAGGCGGTTGCCGTGATGGTGCCGTTTTGACCTGCGGCAAGTGCGGGGATTTGAAAATTCGCGATGGTCTGCGCACTTGACGGCGGTGGTCCCTGCACGGTGTAGGTCGGGGTCGAGGAGTCGCTACCGCCTCCGCCACAGCCTGCCAATACACACGAAACCGCTAAAACCGCCATACCGCTGGCACGATACATTCTTCTTCTTCCCTGAAGGTCAATAAAATCGCGAGCATATATAGCATAGATCACAGTTTGATGACGAGATCTGCATATATTTTTCACGATGAAAGATCAACGGACTGAACGACATACGGGCGAGGCGTGCTTGCCTGAGTATCAAAAATTCAGCAGGCGCGAGGCCAGTGCATGCTCAGAGACGGGCAGCGTCACGGATTTTTCAACATAAGGCAGGTCGCTGTCGGGATCAAACACCGCCACGCCATTCATCTCCATCTGCTGCGGCAGGGGCAGGCTAAAGTAGACTTTCTTGGCATTGACCTTGACCAGATGCAGTCCGGCGGGGCGTTTGTCATAGGGGAAATCATTCTCTTTGCTGAGCTTGATGGCATTGTCAAAGTACTTGGCCGCACTT
>JASLEL010000306.1 GCA_030151145.1 Aquirhabdus sp.
GCCGACGGGGGATTTGGGCAAATGGTCCTCGGCACCGTTCGTGCCTGAGATCCGCGATGGCGAGCTGTATGGTCGCGGCACTGCGGACATGAAGAGCGCACTGGCTGCCATGGTCGTCGCCTGTGAGCGCTTCGTCGCGGCACATCCTGACCATGACGGCTCGATTGCCTTCCTCATCACCAGCGACGAAGAAGGCCCATCGATCAACGGCACAGTTAAAGTCGTCGAGACGCTAGAAGCCCGCCAAGAGAAAATCACGTGGTGTCTGGTCGGCGAGCCCTCCTCAACCCGCGTCTTGGGGGATGTGATCAAGAACGGCCGTCGCGGCTCGCTGAACGGCATCCTCACCGTGCGCGGCAAGCAGGGCCATGTCGCCTACCCGCATCTGGCGGACAATCCCATCCACCGCTCCGCCCCCGCGATCACCGACCTGTCGTCTGAGGTATGGGACCACGGCAATGAGTTTTTCCCGGCCACCAGCTTTCAGATTTCTAATATCCAAGCGGGTACGGGTGCCAATAACGTCATCCCCGGCGATATCACCATTGTGTTTAATTTCCGCTTCTCAACCGAAGTCACAGCGGATGAGTTGAAGGCGCGCACGCATGCGATCCTGGATCGCCATGGCCTCACTTATGACATCGCGTGGTCGCTGTCGGGTCAACCCTTCCTGACCGCGAAAGGCGAATTGGTGGCTGCGGCGCAGGGTGCGATTCGTGAGGTGATGCAAATCGAGACCGAACTATCTACCAGTGGCGGCACCAGCGATGGGCGCTTTATCGCACCGACTGGAGCGCAGGTAGTGGAGCTGGGGGTACTGAATGCGACGATTCATCAGATTGATGAGCGTGTAGAAGTCGCGTCGCTTGATCCGCTGACGGATATTTATGAGGGGATTCTAAAGCGGCTGTTGGTGAAGGCTTAAAGCATCCAAGGGTTACAATCTGCCTTAGACCACATTCAATACTGTTGTCGTCCAAAATGGAAGTGAGCTGACAATGATGACAAAATTGTATGTACCACAAAGCGTGTTGCTGGAATTGTTTCTGGTGACAAGGCAGATTGAGCTCTCTATTCACAGAGTTTTTAATGACTGGAACGACTTTTTAGCATTCTTTAATACACGTGATCATGTTCACTATTCATTCCAAATGATTGAAAATCTGATTTCAATTTCAACTTACACAGAGACTCTAAGGAATCATAATCGTTTTGTTACTTTTCTATCCGTACACATCTTGGGTAGAAGCTATCTGACTCGTCGTGAGCTTAGCGATTTTTGGTCTGGGCTAGTCTGGTTTCAAGATATTCTGACGCACTCTCAGCCATCTGATGAAATACGGATCGCACTTAGAATTAATTTTGGCAGATTGAATGACATACTTGTCAGCCGACTGTATATGACATCTAGAGCAAGACAGAAATATAATTATATTGAACACTTTAATCAGAATGATTACATCGATTTTAAGACGCATGAACAGTTGATGAATAAGTGGCGGGAAAGACTCTTCTGACGGTTATAAGCTCAGATTTATCGGTACTAACAACGTGCCCAATCTTATTCACTTCATATTCTGTATCACTGCATCCGATGTATCGGATTCCTTTTTCATCGTATTGCTGATGCCTTGCTCTACCTTACTCCGCCGATCCATGTCCATTTGCATCTCTTGCTGCTGCTCTGTACTCATGTCTGTAGACTGATCTATAGATGAGGCGGGCTTCTGGGAGCTGACAGCGGATTTGGTCTGAGTCGTATGGATATTTGCAGGCTTGATGACTTTGGAGGAAGCTTGTTCGGTGGCATCTGGCAATGCCCAACTTGGCGACATGAAGCCAAGCACACAGACTGTCAGCGACATGATCCATAAATTACAATGTTTCATGTAACACTCCTGCTGATTGAGAATCAGCGTCTGTTGTGTTGTTATAGTTAGCTTTAAACGCATAGTACAGCATCAATATGATGCATATATTATACCATGCTCATTAAACACCCACGGTCACCCGTAGTACGGGGAACGACATCTTCTCAAGACTCACTGACAATCTTGATCTGCCAGTTGAACGACCATTTTGTTTTTTATTTCAAAGCATCCAAGACTAAAGTATCTACCTGCTTCAATACTATACATATATTTTTTATTTTCCTTCAGGATATGAGGTGATACCTCTTGTTCGAATCCTTTAGGGATGACTCCATACACAATCTTTTTTAATTTATTATCTTCAAAAATATAGAATCCCGACTTATAGTTGATGTTCCATTGCTCCTCAACAAGTCCATTACTGGCAACGGCTTTCGTATATACATCTACACCATAGACTCTGATATTGTCATTTGAAATGATCTCTATCGTTATTTGATCTCCATGCCCATAAATTTTTGACTCAAAAGGTTCGGTGCAAGAAGATAGTAATGGCATAACACACAGAATACTGCACAAACTCAACCTATTCATCTCAACAACTCCTATCCCCTATCAGATGCAACAAGTATAGAGTGCGCTAATCCTTCTCACATTGTATCCCCCATCACCGCCTCACAGCACCAACCGATACCCCATCCCAATCTCCGTCAGCATATGCACGGGCTGCGTCGGATCAGCCTCCAGCTTCTGGCGTAGATTCGCCATATAGATACGTACATAGTGGCTATGCTCGCTATGACTCGGCCCCCAAACTTCTTTTAGCAATTGCGCATGCGTCATGATGCGCCCCGCATGGCGGATCAGTACCGTCAGCAAGCGATACTCGATCGCCGTCAGATGCACATCCTCCCCTGCCCGTACCACCGTACGCCGCGCCAGATCCACCACCACATCACCAAAGGTCACGACCGACGACTGACCATTGCCTGTATCACGACGGCGTAAATGCGCCCGCACCCGCGCCAGCAACTCACCGACACTAAAGGGCTTGGTCAGATAATCATCCGCACCCGCATCCAGCGCCTCAATCTTGTCCGTCTCTTCGCTGCGCGCCGACAAGACAATCACTGGAATATCCGACCATGTGCGCAACTCGCGGATCACCTCCAGCCCGCTGAAGTCCGGCAAGCCCAGATCGACGATCATCAGGTCCGGCTTACGCGTCGCTGCATCGATCAGGCCGCGCTGGCCCAGCTCCGCCTCGACCACCTGCCAGCCCTCATCCACCAGCGCTGTACGGACAAAGCGACGGATATGCGGCTCGTCTTCGATGATCAGAATATTCGGTGTTTCCATGCGCGGTATCAGTCCAGAGAATCGGTCAAAAAAAGCTAAAAAGAAACCAGACGCGATGGTAGGCATCGGGTCTGGTTCGATTGTAGCGTGAGTATCAGGATAAGACCTTATTTTTCCACGAAGGCGCGTTCGATCACGTAGTCGCCCGGTGCGTGGCTGGTGCCTTCGA
This sequence comes from Aquirhabdus sp., assembly GCA_030151145.1. Taxonomy (GTDB): domain Bacteria; phylum Pseudomonadota; class Gammaproteobacteria; order Pseudomonadales; family Moraxellaceae; genus Aquirhabdus. The sequence goes on from JASLEL010000306.1 coordinate 3,400, forward strand.
CAAAGCCCCGTTCTTCCAGAATCTCGACCAGATCCTTCAGCATGCTCGGGCTACCGCAAATCATGACGCGGTCAGTTTCGCGGTTCAGCTGTGGCAGACCGATGTCTTCAAACAGCTTGCCTGTCTTGATCAGATCGGTCAGACGTCCTTGGGTGCCGAAGTCTTCGCGGGTCACCGTAGGGTAATAGATCAGTTGATCACGTACCAGATCACCGAAGTGCTCGTTCTCAGGCAGGTCTTCGGTGATGTGCTCGAAGTAGCCCAACTCGCTCTTCCAGCGTACGCCATGGGTAAGGATGATCTTGTCAAAGGCTTCGTAAAATTCAGGATCGCGCACCACGCTCATGAATGGCGCAAGTCCGGTACCGGTGGACAGGAGGTACAGGTTTTTGCCGGGTTTCAGATTGTCGATGATCAGCGAGCCGGTGGGCTTGCGGCTGACAAGCAACGTATCGCCGACTTTCAGATGTTGCAGACGCGAGGTCAGTGGGCCATCCTGCACCTTGATACTGTAGAATTCGAGATGATCCTCATAGTGGGCACTCACCACCGAGTAGGCACGCATCAGCGGCTTGCCATTGACCTCAAGGCCGATCATGACGAACTGACCGGTCTTAAAGCGCAGACCCGGATCACGCGTGGTGGTAAAACTGAACAGGGTGTCGTTCCAGTGATGAACACTCAACACCGTCTCATGTGCCATATTGGACATAGCTAAACTCTCTTACTTAAACTTAAAAACGCTAATCTACTATCTAAACTGTCTTAAAACCGGTGACGCAAACGCTGCGCGACATGCATTCACGATCAGCGCATCTGCGACCACGAAAAACGCGATTATATCACGCGGGAGCATCTACTTTTTAAGCGCGTAGAATAACTGTTTAGACATTCATTCACCACCCAATTTCTACACAAGCTTAGCGAATCAATTCAGAACGTTTGCCCTTGACGCCCTGCCATGCGGCATGATCAGGCAATGCCTCTTTCTTCTTCGTGAGCCGCGTCCACCCTTCTGTATCGGCCAACTCGGCATTCAGCGCGATAAACTCACGCTGATCGGCAGGCACCTCATCCTCGGCACGGATCGCATCCACCGGACATTCCGGCTCGCACAAGGCGCAATCGATACACTCATCAGGGTTAATGACAAGGAAATTCGGTCCTTCATAAAAACAGTCCACCGGACAGACCTCAACACAGTCGGTATGCTTACAGCGGATACACTCTTCTAAAACGACAAACGTCATGATGCAGCCTACCTCAGTCAGATGTATAGGTTTGACTGCATATTAAGTTCAATTATTGAATTAATCAATTCACGCGTCGTGAACGGGCGGTTCATCATCCTCCACCGCAGGCAAAAGTGGCTCTCGATCCTGCTCCCAGCGCAAGACAAAGCGTGCGCCGTGCGGCTCATTGCGCTCGGCAACGATAGTGCCGCCATGCGCCTGTATCATCTCGCGGCAGAGGCTTAAGCCCAAACCAATCCCCATTTTGGCCGACTCGGTCTGCCCACGGGTAAAGCGCTCAAATACGCGCTCCTCCATACCGAGCGGCAGCCCTTCGCCGTCATCGCTTACCGTCAGTTCCAGAGTCTGCTGCGAGGGGACTTTAGCCGCCCCCGCCACGACCCGTGCGCCGATTTCGATATGGCTGCCCTGTGAGGTATAGCGCACCGCATTCTCAAGCAAATTGGTCAGGATACGCGCCATCAGGAGTTCATCGACATAGACCAGCGGCAACTGCGGTGCCAGCCGCACTTGAACATGATGATGCGCCAGCCGATGGCGCATGCTGTGCAGTACACTACCGACGATCTCCTCCAGCGGCAGCCACTGCCGGTTGATCACCAGACCGCCCGACTGCAGCTTGGCCATGTCCAAGAGATTAATCACCAGTGTATGGATCGACTCCGCCTGATCCTCAATCGACTCTGCCAGCTCCTGATATTGTACCGAGGTCAGGGCAGGCTGATTAAGACTGTGCGCCAGCCCTGCCAACGCTGTGACCGGCGTACGCAGGTCATGCGACAGTGCCGACAGCAAGGTGCCGCGCATGCGTTCGCCTTCGATGCGTACCAGCGCCTCCTGCGCAATCTCAACGAAGTGCACCCGCTCCAGCGCCAGTGCGATCTGCGCAGCAAAGGTATCCAGCATACGCTGCTGCTCAGGCTGAAAGAGAAAAGCCACATCACTGGGCAAGAGCGCCAGCACACCACGTGTGCGCATCGGAGCTTTCAAGGGTCGATATAGCAATGGACTCGCTGGTAAGGTATTGGTATTGATCCCCGCTTCAGTCTCGCGATCATAGACCCATTGCGCCGTACCAATGTCCAGCGCCTGCCGCAGTTCGGGCGAGAGCACGAGCGGCTGATCCTGCATATCACTGCCGACCGCCAGCCGGTCCTCACGATCCGGCAGGAGCAACGCCACCTGACATTGAAACACCTGCCCCACCTGCTCAACCGTGATCTGCCCAATCTGACCGACGGTCAAAGCACCGGATAAGGTCTGACTAAAGCGCGTCTGACGATTGGCCCGCTGCTCACGCGAGGCGGCAATGCGTGCCTGAAAGCGTAAGCTCGCCGAGAGATTGGCGATCACCATCGCCACCACAAACATGACGAGGAAGGTCAGCACATACTGCGTATCGGCAATCGAAAACGAAAGCTTGGGCGGTACAAAAAAGAAATCAAAGCACAGCACCCCCAAAATCGAGGCAAAAATGCCCTCGCCGCGCCCAAAGCGCACCGACACCAGCACCACGACGAGCAGGTACAGCATGACCACATTGGACAGGTCAAACAACGTCGTCAGCCCCGTCAAGAGCACCGTAACCACGGCACAGCCGATCACAGCCCACAGATAGCCTTTGGAGTAGACATTCAGGTGCCGCAGCCACGTCTCCTGCTCAGGCTCATCGCGGCTGACAATGCGCGCCGTCTCCCGCTCCTCCTCGCCGACCAAGACCAGATCGATGTCGGCAGAAGCTTGCGACAGTGCAGCCACCAGCGAAGTACGGAAGCCCAAGCCATGCCACCACGGCTTACGTGTCGGGCGGCCAATGATGATCCGTGAGACATTGTGACGCTTGGCATAGGTGATGATCTGATCGGTCAGATCCGTGCCCGACAGCGTCTCCGTCACCGCACCTAAACTCTGCGCCAGCCTGAGCCGCTGCAGCACAGCAAAGCGCGCCTGCTCAGACAGCCGCTGCAAGGCTGGCGTCTCAACATAGAGCACATGCCATTCGCTCTTCAGCACAGCCGCCATGCGTGCAGCACGGCGTATCAGTTGCTCGGCATGGGCACCCGCGCCGATACAGACCAATATGCGGTCATTGGTCTGCCAGACCGGATTGATCGACTCATGGATGCGATAGTCGCGCATCTGAGCATCGACACGATCTGCGGTACGACGCAAAGCCAACTCACGCAGAGCAATCAGATTGCCCTTACGGAAAAAATTCTTGGCGGCACGCTGGGCCTGCTCAGGCAGATAGACTTTACCTTCCTGTAGACGTTGCAGGAGCTCATCTGGGGGCAGATCGACGATCACCACATCGTCGGCCGCATCAAAGAACGAATCCGGCAGCGTCTCGCGCACGCGGATGCCCGTCACCTGCCCGACCACATCATTCAGGCTGTCGAGATGCTGGACATTCAGCGTGGTATAGACATCGATACCGGACGCCAGTAATTCCTCGACATCCTGCCAGCGCTTGGGATGGCGCGAGCCTACGACATTGCTATGGGCCAGCTCATCGACGAGAATCAACTGTGGATGCCGCTCGATCGCACCATCCAGATCAAACTCGGCCAGATGCTGACCGCGATATTCCATTTTTTTGAGAGGGAGAATCGGCAATCCGTCGAGCAGCGCTGCGGTCTCCTTGCGACCATGCGTCTCGATCACACCCACCAGAATATCCACACCATCGTCAAGCTGCCTACGCGCAGCATTCAGCATCGCGAAGGTCTTGCCGACACCCGCCGAACTGCCAAAGAAGATTTTCAGGCGACCTCGCTGCGCACGCGCTTCCGTGACTTTTAGACGGTCCAACAGGTCATCAGGATTGGGACGTTCGATCATGGCGTTCCATCAGGCAATATAAAAATAAACGGTCAATATTCTTGTCAAGCGAGCTTGCTACACGATGCAAATTGGCCAGAACGTGACTTAGGCGCAACGGGCCTCATCTCATCCTGCGCAACTTGACTCAAACCCACGCAGATCTGCTCTATCTCACTCCACTCTACTCCATTCTCCGCTAGACCAGAACACCACATCTTTCACAGGATGGTTATCCATAGATTGAATCCTGTACAGACCAAAAATGAAGATGCCGACCCGGAATCATCCGAGCCAGCACAAGTTACATGTAACTCAAGAGTGCGCGGCCAATGCGGCATGCTTTGCCAGTGGTGCAACCTGATCCAGATCCATATTCACCGCCAGCACATTGACACGCGGCTCACCAAACAGCCCGGCCTGACGGCCTTCGGTATGGGCCTGAATGATGGCCTGCACCTGCGGCAGCGGCAGATTACGCAGACGTGCAATACGTGCGGCCTGATATCGTGCACCTGCCGGACTGATTTCCGGGTCCAGACCACTGCCCGATGCGGTGACCAGATCAATCGGGACCACTGCGGTATTGGTCGGATCAACCTTCTGCAGTGCTGCGATACGATCCTGTACAGCCTTGGCGAGATCCGGATTGGTTGGACCTAAGTTTGAGCCACCGGATGACTGCCCGTTATACGTGGTCGGTGTGGTGGCCGACGGACGACCCCACAGATAGCCCGGATCGGCGAACTGCTGACCGATCAGGCTGGAGCCGATGACCTTGCCATGCTGGGTGATCAGGCTGCCATTGGCTTGATCAGGCATCACCGTCTGACTCACACCCGTCACCAGGAACGGATAAGCCAGACCTGTGATCGCGGTCAGTACAACGAGCAGGCTTAACGCCGGACGAAAAGTACTGGTTAAACTGTTCATATTTATATCCTCAAAAGACCAAAGGAGTAAACTTAAGGCAACAGCCTTAAGCCCAGCCCACCACGGTCAGCAACATATCGATCAGCTTGATGCCGATGAAAGGCACAATGATGCCACCCAGACCATAGATGCCGAGGTTTCGACGTAAGAGCGATGCCGCACCGACCGGACGATAGGCCACGCCTTTTAAAGCCAGCGGAATCAGGGCAATAATCACCAAGGCATTGAAGATCACCGCCGACAGGATGGCACTGGCCGGGCTGGTCAGATGCATCACGTTCAGGGTGTTTAGAGCAGGGTATGTCGTGGCAAACGCCGCCGGGATGATGGCAAAGTACTTGGCCACGTCATTGGCAATACTGAAAGTCGTGAGCGAGCCACGGGTCATCAGCATTTGCTTGCCGGTCTCGACGATCTCGATCAGCTTGGTCGGATTAGAGTCGAGATCGACCATGTTGCCGGCTTCTTTGGCGGCCTGCGTGCCGGTATTCATCGCCACCGCCACATCGGCCTGTGCCAATGCGGGCGCATCGTTGGTGCCATCACCGGTCATGGCGACCAGCTTGCCCTCCTGCTGATACTGACGAATCCGCGCCAGCTTCTGCTCCGGAGTCGCCTCAGCCATGAAGTCATCTACACCCGCTTCGGCGGCAATGGCGGCTGCGGTCAGTGGGTTATCGCCCGTGATCATTACGGTCTGGATGCCCATCTTACGCAGTTCGGCAAAGCGCTCTTTGATGCCGCCTTTGACCACGTCTTTGAGCTCGACCACACCCAGTACGTTGCTGCCATCGGCGACGACCAGTGGCGTGCTGCCGCGACGACCGACATCTTCAGCCATCTGGCGCACAGGCTTAGGCATCGCACCGCCCAGTGCTTCGACATAGCGGGCAATGGCATCCACAGCGCCTTTGCGCAGGGCTTGGCCCGGCATATCCACACCGCTCATGCGCGTCTGCGCCGTAAATGGCACAAACTCAGCCTGCAGCGACTGCAGATCACGCTCACGGATATTAAAGAACTGCTTGGCGAGGACCACGATACTCCGACCTTCAGGCGTCTCATCTGCAAGCGACGCGAGCTGCGCGACATCCGCCAGACGCTCCTGCGTCACACCGGGTGCCGGAAAGAATGCCGAGGCTTGGCGATTACCAAAGGTAATGGTCCCGGTCTTATCCAAGAGCAGCACATCGACGTCACCCGCAGCCTCGACGGCACGACCGGACGTCGCGATCACATTGGCCTGCATCATACGGCTCATGCCAGCCACACCGATGGCGGACAAGAGACCACCGATGGTGGTCGGAATCAAACACACCAGCAGCGCCACCAGTACGGTGATGCTGACCGGTGTACCCAAGTGATTGGCAAACACGGCAAATTGTGAGTATGGCAACAGCGTCACCACGGCGAGTAGGAAGATCAGCGTCAGGGCGACCAAGAGAATCGTCAAGGCGATTTCATTCGGGGTCTTCTGCCGCTTGGCACTCTCAACCATGGCAATCATACGGTCGAGGACACCTTCACCGGGGTTATTGCTCACACGCACCACCAGCCAGTCGGACAGCACGCGGGTACCACCGGTGACAGCGGAAAAGTCTCCACCGGCCTCACGGATCACGGGCGCGGACTCACCGGTAATGGCGGACTCATCGACCGAGGCCATGCCTTCCACGACATCACCGTCTGCCGGGACGACTTCACCGACCTTGACGATGACGTAGTCACCTTTACGCAAGGTCGTCGCAGCCACGTGTGTGGGGGTCTCCTCTTTGTCCTGACGTTCCAGCTTATTCGCCATCACATCCTGACGTGCGCTTCTGAGGCTGGCAGCCTGCGCCTTGCTGCGACCTTCGGCCAATGCCTCAGCAAAGTTGGCAAACAGCACGGTAAACCACAGCCAAAGCGTGATATTGAGAATAAAACCAAACGATTCAGTACCAGCAACCGGATGGATCAGAGCCTGCACGGCCAGTACTGTGGTCAAAAGGCTACCGATATAAACCACAAACATCACCGGATTGCGGAACTGAATCCGCGGGTCCAGTTTGGCAAAGGTACTGATCAAGGCAGGCTTGAGCAGTGCTTTATCAAACAGACTGCGGGTCGGATGATGCGGGGCCAGATGCTGGTGACGACCATATGGATCGACATCTGATTTCACAATCCCAGACTCTGACGAAGCGTTTGTAGATGAATGTAACGAACTCATGAATAATCTCCTGTGATCATCGGACCGTTAATGACCGGACGCGCCAAGCAACATCTGGATGTGCTCCACGATCGGGCCCAACGCCAGCGCGGGGATATAGGTCAGCGCACCGACCAGCACCACCGTCCCGACGATCAACCAGACAAACAGCAACGTATGGGTAGGCAGCGTGCCTGAGGTCACGGCAAGGCGTGGCTTGGCAGCCAAGGAGCCTGCCAGTGCCAGCACAGGCAGAATCATGCCGAAGCGGCCAAAGAACATCGCAACCGACAGGCTTAAGTTATAGAACAGCGTATTGGCAGACAGACCGGCAAAGGCACTGCCGTTATTGTTGGCGGCCGAGCTGTAGGCATAGAGAATCTCACTGAAGCCATGCGCATGCGGATTGGCGATACCCGCACGACCCGCATCGGTCATGACAGCCACGGCAGTGCCGACCAGCACCAGCAGCGGGGTGATCAGCATACCGATGACGACCATTTTCATATCAAAGGCTTCGATCTTCTTGCCCAGATACTCAGGCGTACGACCGATCATGAGACCTGCGACGAAGACCGCGAGCAGTGCATACAGCAGCATGCCGTATAACCCTGAGCCGACACCGCCAAAGATCACCTCACCCAACTGGATCAGGAGCATCGGCATCATGCCGCCGAGCGGGGTAAAGGAATCATGCATCCCATCTACCGCACCACAGGATGCGGCCGTCGTAATCACGGCAAACAACGACGTGGACACCACGCCAAAGCGGGTTTCCTTGCCTTCCATATTGCCACCGGCCTGCAGGGCTGAAGCCACTTGGTCGGTATGGGTAAAGAGTGGATTACCGGCCTGCTCAGCACCGACGGTGATGGCAAAGGCGGCGACAAACATGATGGTCATGGCGGCAATCAATACCCCGCCCTGACGCATATCACCACTCATGCGACCCAAGCTAAAACACAGCGCCGCCGGAATCAGGAAGATCGCCAGCATATGCACGAAATTGGTCAGTGGCGTGGGGTTTTCAAACGGATGCGCAGCATTGGCGTTAAAAAAGCCACCGCCATTGGTGCCCAGCATCATGATCGACTCTTGGGAGGCCACCGGGCCCATTGCCAGATGCTGTGCACCGCCCTGCAGCGTGGTCACAGCCACATCAGGCGAGAAGTTCTGGATCACACCCTGACCGACAAAAATCATGGCAATGACGAATGCAATCGGCAGCAGCACATAGATCGTACCTCGCCACAGATCCACCCAGGCATTGCCCAGAAACTGGGTCGAGCGGCGCACAAGACCGCGTAGCAATGCAAAAATCACCGCAAGACCGGTCGCCGCCGACAGGAAATTCTGTACCGTCAGTGCCGTCATCTGGGTCAGATGACTCATGGTGCTCTCACCACCATAGCCCTGCCAATCGGTATTGGTGACAAAGCTCACAGCAGTATTCAGTGCCGAATCCCATGTCGGCGCACCGAAACCTTGCGGGTTCAACGGCAGATGGCCTTGCAGCATCTGAATGGCAAAGACAGCCGCGATACCCAACAGATTAAAGACCATGATCGCCAGCGCATAGCCCAGCCAGTTCATCTGCTGATAGGCGCCCGCCTGTTCGGCGTCTTTTTTAACCCCGATCAACCCCAATACTCGCTGCTCGATACGCTGCAGTCCGCGCGGTCCCCCTTGCTAAAAAATATAGACCAGATAACGGCCCAAGGGCTGCGCCAGCATCAGCAGCACCACCAAGTAAAGGACTATCTGTCCCAAGGCTTGAATGTTCATTTAAAAGGCCTCTGGATAAATCAGCACGTAAATCAAATAGATCAGTAATCCCAGAGCCATGATACCGGCTAGGATATAGGTGTAATCCACGGAATCTCTCCTCTTGCGGTACAACACCGATGCGCAGACAAATTCCGCGCATCTTTAGACAGTGTCAGCATAGAAAAATCAGTATCAAGAGCGTGTAGAAAGGGCTAAAGAGGATATAAAAAAGCTGTAAAGACACCCGATGACTGACAGATCTGTGATCCTCGGCTGGTTTTTGCCGTCGGTGATCCGAATCTCATGGTGGGGACTGGAAATATTGCTATACTGTGACGGCATTGCGATGGCTGCCCGTGACGGGTCTTCCGCATTGCCCTATCCGACTTTCCCCATGCGCCTGACGTGATCCATGACATCGACCAGTTCAGCCGACAGCCTTGATGATGTGACTGTTGAAACGGTTCCTGAGACTTCGCTTGAGACCGTAGACATTGATTCCGCATCGTCTGTCGAATCTCAGCCGCTGGCCCGCGTCAACGATGAATGGTTCTCCGAATTTCCTGACGATCTCTATGTGCCGCCCGAAGCCTTCGCCATCCTGCTGGAGCGCTTTGAAGGTCCACTCGACTTCCTCTTGTATCTTGTAAAAAAAAACGGCCTCGATCTGGTCAAACTCGACATCGCCCCGATTGCCTCACAATACTTAAGCTACATCGGCCTCATGCAGCAGTTGGATATTGAGCTGGCTGGCGACTATCTGGTGATGGCGGCACTGCTCGCCGACCTGAAATCGCGCCTGCTGCTGCCTGCACCCAAAGCAGCCACCATCGAAGATGACCCCCGGCATAACCTCATTGCCCGGCTTGAGGAATACGCCCGTATCAAGAGCGGTGCCGCAGGCTTAAATGCACACGAGATCGAAGGCCGCGATGTCTATGCCGTGACGGTCGGCGTTTCTCCCATCATCCACACTGAACTGATGCCTCAGGAAAAATTCGCCGCTGACCTCTTGCTCTCCGCCATGCAGGCGATCCTCAAGCGTCCGCCTGTGGTCGAGCATCGGATTTTGGCGGAGGAAGTCTCGCTGGAGGAGCGTATTCTGGCTGTGCGCGAGGTCTTGCAAGATGGCAGGTCCGTGCGCTTTGATCATCTGCTGGTCAAGAGGCAGGGCCGTATGGGGATTGTCGTGACTTTTATGGCGGTATTGGAGCTGATCAAGCAACGCGTGATCGAGATTGTTGAGCCTGAGACCATGAGCAATGCCACCTCCGACATGCTGTATGTAAAAGGAGTGGATCATGCCGCATGATCAGACGCTCGTAGAGTTGCCGGATGCCATTCAAGAGGCACACGTGCTGCGGCTGCTCGAAGCCGTGCTCTACGCCAGCGAGGCACCGGTATCGCTGCTCATGCTGCGTCAGGTGATCCACGATGAGTATGAGCTGCCTGCGCAAAATGGGATTAGCAACGCCCAGATGACCTCATGGTTACAAGAGCTCTCTGCCCGCCTGATGGACAGTGCGCTGGAGCTCTGTAAGACCGCCAGCGGCTATCGGATACAGGTACGCAGTGACTATGCGCATGTGATCCAGCGGCTATGGCCCGAGCGACCCAGCCGTCTGTCGCAGGCGTTGCTTGAGACCCTAAGCGTGATTGCATATCGACAGCCAGTCACGCGTGCCGATATCGAGCAGATACGCGGTGTGGCGGTTAACAGCCAGATCCTGCGCACGCTGTTTGAACGGCAATGGATCAGGGAGGATGGTTTCCGGCCAGTACCCGGCAGGCCAGCGCTCCTCGTGACCACCAAGACCTTTCTCGATGCCTTTGGACTGGGCTCGCTTGAGGAATTACCCGCCCTGAAAGAAGGCACTCTCACGACCCCAGACAGCCTCCCTCTGCCGCCTGCTGGGTCTTTAGGAGATCCGCCTTTGACGATATAAACACCGAAAACTGTGATATGGATCAAATCGGCGAGTAAATGACGAACAAACGTCAGGGATTGTCTGGATTCAACAGCTTTCTGGTTAAAAATTTGCTATGTTATTTTGCTATTGTCTGACCGAATTAAACCGAACAGTATCTTTCATGGCTCACAATAGTGACGATATCAGCGCTCCGGCACTGATGGACAATCAAATCATGATGGATCTGCATATCTGACTTAAAAATGCGATTGGGGTTGTAACGAATGAGTGAAAAATTGCAGAAAGTCCTGGCTCGGGTGGGCTTGGGTTCTCGCCGCTTCATGGAAGAGGTGATTGCTGCAGGGCGTGTGAGCATCAATGGCCGCATCGCCACCGTTGGAGAACGGGTCGAACCGACTGACGAAATCCGCATCGACGGTCGCAAGATCGTGGTTCAGGACGAGGAAGAAACACGCCGCCGGGTACTGGTGTACTACAAGCCCGAAGGCGAGATCTGCTCGCGCACCGATCCGGAAGGCCGCACGACTGTCTTTGAACAACTGCCCCAGATCGCCAATGATCGCTGGGTCATGGTGGGCCGTCTCGATATCAACAGTACCGGACTGCTCATGTTTACCAATGACGGTGAGCTTGCCAACAAACTGATGCATCCCTCCTCCGAGATCGAGCGTGAGTACGCCGTACGCGTCATGGGCGAAGTCACCCCGCAGATCATCAAGACTCTGCTGGCGGGTGTGGAGCTTGAGGATGGTCCTGCCAAGTTTGAATCCTTTGGCGAGATCGGCGGTGAAGGCATCAACCGCTGGTATCAGGTCGTGGTCAAAGAAGGTCGCAACCGTGAGGTACGTCGTCTGTTTGAGTCGCAAGGCCTCAAAGTCAGCCGCCTCTTGCGGACCCGCTACGGCACGGTCATCCTGCCGCGTGAATTGCGCACCGGCCGCTGGATGGAGCTGGACAAGCACGACATCGACAATCTGATTCAGAGCGTCAAGATGAAGCCCCGTGCCGGTACCGGCCTCTACGGTATGGCCAAGCGCCGCGCCGAACGCCAGCAGGAAAACCCGCTGCCCGCACGTCGTGGCGGCTATCTGCGCCAACAGAAGCGCAACGAAGGCTAATTCAAAAAAAGATCACATCAAAAGGCCGCTGTAGAGCGGCCTTTTGCTTTGCGGCGTTTTACTTTATTGCGGTGGTGTCGGCTGGACCGGCAATGCACCACTGATGGTATTCCCCTCGCCCAGCACCATCCGGATGGCATCGATCACCGTCTGCGGACGCTCCTTGGGGATATCATGCCCGCTATCGATCCAGATCTGTTTGCTGCCCGGATAGAGCTTTGCGGTGTCAAAGCGCTT